>JAFSXH010000080.1 GCA_017444165.1 bacterium
AAGCCTGTACGCTTCCAATATTATCATTTAGGTGGCAGAGAGGATAATAATATCTGGCTACGTCTGAGGATAAAAAATAACGGTCTAAAAAAGGCTCGCCTGCAAATTATTGAGGGAGTGGGCGGACCAGATGGCAATTACTTCCGAGCGGGTCATGATAACAATGTCAATTTTTTGGCTAATTTCACCTCCAGAAAAGACCGCCTAATAGAGATAGCCCCCCAAAGTGAAGTAGATTTATTCACTAAACAATTGCCCTATGACAAGGTTATAAGCGGCACGGAACAATTCACCCTTTGGCAAGGAGACAACGTACAATATTACCTTTTGTCTATGCAAGATCCTCAAGAGGAAGTTAGTTTCTCAGAACTTAGCGATAGTAGCGATGTCCACGCTCGCGGCTTTTATCCTTTGACTGACCGCTTTGTAAGTTTAGTTTGGGATATGCAACGAGAGATCTGGGTTCCTGTAGGCGGTGTGCGCCAACCCAATTACATAAAAGGGCCAGAGCTCAAGGGGGATTATGGGACGATCTACTCTGTAAAATATCTCATTCTCAACGACAACGACGAGGAGAAAAAATTTACTCTCTACTTCAATCCTCGTGGAGGAGCGGCTACAGCCACCGTTTATGGAGCATTAAAAAAAGTAGAAAATGTAGAACCATCACAATGGTTAAACGACAACATACCATCCTGGCAAGGAGCATCGAGTGTCGGAGATGAGTTTGAACTTTGGGAAGTAGCTCAAGAGGTCAAGGCCCGCGAAATGTATCCCGTTCAATCCTTCAATATACCAGCCCACACTCGCGCCGTTCTGCACACTATAACTGTGCCTGAAGGGGCTTCAAACTATCCCATACGCCTAGTCTTGTCGACCGATTAATTGGGCCACGGCCATCCGTACAGCTTGGCCTCTGTGACTTATGGAATTCTTCTCATAGGGAGAGAGTTCAGCCATGTGTTTGTTAAACTGGGGTACGAAGAAGATGGGATCATAACCAAAACCTTGAGTGCCGCTCGACTCAAAAGCTATATATCCAGGACAAGAGGCTTGGGCTTGAATGTGCTCCTCTCCTTTAGTAACTATGACACAACAACACTTAAAAGCGGCCGCCCTCTGAGCAACATCGGATAGATCTTGCAAAAGTTTAAGGACGCAGGCGTTTTTTTCGGCTTGATTTTTGCATTGACTTAAAAAACGGTGGGAATACAAACCTGGAGCCCCTTGTAAAGCCTCAATCTCTAAACCAGAATCATCGGCTAAACAGGGCATATTTGTATATTTTTGATAATGACGAGCTTTAATCAGAGCATTTTCTAAATAATTTTGTCCGCTCTCTTCTGGTTCAGGAATGTTTTCTAAACCCAATTGGGCTAAAGATAATAATTCTACTGGATAATCCTCTAAGATCTGACGCATCTCTTCGATCTTATGCTGATTACCCGTTCCTAAGAGCAAGCTAACCTTTTTCGGACTTGACATGATTTATCTCGCTCCATTTTTCATCCAACTCCCACTGTTTTATCTTGAGTTGTTGGCACAAAGACAGGAGTTCTTGATCCTGAATCTGTCCTTGGTTAAATAAATCATAAACTCTTGTAGCGATCTTGTTTAAAATTTCTTCCTTTTCTTTGCGCATATTGGCCACTTCGCCTTTGAGCCTCTGTACTCGCAAATGAGTCTCTGCCGTATCCAAAAGTTGATCGCGCTTCTTAGCTAAACTCGCAAAAAAACCACCAGCCATTACAAAGTTCCTCACTTATATCTTTTAAGGGCCAGGAGGTTCGCTTTGTGGCTATGTTGGCCCTGCCGATTGACGATTAGCAATTTGTAATGCGTAATCAGAATAAAAAAAATAATTACGCATTACAAACTAAACATTAGATATTGTTCCTAATTTCTGTCAGCCTTAATGATCTCGTCTAACTCGAAGAGCGTCAGCTTATCCCAAGAGCAGATAATCTTTCCGCCTTTAGCGGGAATCTTTGTATCGGAGTTGAGTTCAGAGACCTCTCCATTTTCATCCTGGAACTTCAAACTGTAATCCAAGAAACCGACATAGGGAAACTGATGGCGAGAACTGTTATACATAAAGTCTTCCAGCGGCGTAGGCATCCAGGCATTGCGCTCACGGATGCGCTTTTCATCGGTATCCATAAAGATAGCCACTGGGGTAGAAGCGGCACAGAGGCTGAGATCAGCTAAACTCATATTCTTAGTCCACCCCCTTATCATATTGCCTTTGCGCTCTCTAACTTGGGCTCTGCTCTTCCTCGTAAAGCGGAACTCACCCTCACGGTAGGGTTTCATATACTCTTCACGATAGCCTTCAAAAAATTTGCCCTTCCAGAAATTGACTTCCTCATGCAAAACATTATTATTGGCTCCCACAAGATTTATAATGGGCTGAGAATAATTGTCTTCACTGAGATATCTATAAGGAACTTCTCTCTCAAAACCTACAAGGCGATCACAGACTACCCTACTCATCTCATTGAAGTCTTCTTCATCGGTAAAATACTCACTAACTTTTTGCTTTACATCTATATCAATGCCATTTCCCGAACAGGCATTGATAATGCGCGGATCGCGACTTAAAAAATAATTAAAATCATTATAAATGAAGGTTACAAAGTTATGATAAGCCATGCTGTCAGGTCTTATATTGTAATCGCCTTCATTTTTTATTATCTCGATCTGGAATTCACGAGGCTCTTCCACCTGCTCTTGTTGTTCTTGTTGCTCTTGTTGTTCTTCGTTCTCTTCCAAAGTAGCAGGCGAATTGGTATCCCCATCGGCTTGAACAGATGTCGTATAGCACAGGCCAGAGACGACTAACGAAAGGGCCATTGTAGTGTAAAGGGGCAAATTTCTAGACATAATTCCTCCATTCCAATCTACGCTTTATATTAACGAAATAAGTAAAAAAGAAAACAGCCCACCTCAAAAAGTGAGCTGTTTTTTGTGAAAACTATTTAGCTACGTTAGCACTGCGATAATCTATACTTACAGGCAGACTAGCACAACAGACTCCAGGACAATTATCTGGTTCAACTAAAATGTAGGGAGAGATCTTTTCTTTTTCTCTATCTACAGCAACTTTACACGTCTCAACATTCACACCCGAAGGATCGACAGTGACAAAACCATTGGGTTCTTCAAAACAACATCTGACAGTAAACTTGCCAGGATAGAGAACGGCCTTGCCATTTTCATCCAAATAACCATAAGCAATATTGGCTGGTGTTCCATCAATATTTAACACCAGAGAATTTATGACCTTATACCGACCATCCACCTGGCGCAAGAAGTTATACCTACTGCCACGACCGCTATCCGTGATAACCACAGGCAAACTGTCAGAGAGAACTCCAGGACAATCTTCAGGCACAAAATAGATGTAGCTTAAATCGATAGAACTGAGATCTACATCCTCAAGATTTAGAGTGACCTGACAAGACTCAGTAGTTTCATTATTGGGTGTGACCACTAAAGAATTGACGATCTCTTCACCATAAATATTCCTAACGGTAAACTTACCAGGGTAAAGAACCGCTTCATTATTATCATCCAAGTATCCATACGCAATCGTGGCTTCTGGAGATTCCATTACATCCATAATGAGGGAATGAATAACCTCATACTGGCCATCTACCTGGCGCAAGAACTGATACTGACCGCCGCGATCCATACCTTTATCTTCATCTTCTTTATAATCAACCCTTATAGGCAGACTAGCACAACAGACTCCAGGGCAGTTATCGGTTTCAAAGAAGATGTAATGAGAAAGTTTCTCTTTCTCTCTATCTACGGCAACCTTACAAGATTCAACATTCACACCCGCAGGATCGACAGTGATAAAACCATTGGGCTCTTCAAAATTACATCTGGCAGAAAACTTTCCTGAGTAGAGAACGGCCTCTCCATTTTCATCCAAGTAACCATAAGCAATATCAACGGGTGTTCCATCGATATTCAATACTAGAGAATGAATGACCTTATACTGGCCATCTTCCAGGCGCAAGAATTGATACTTACCGCCACGACCACTATCAGTGATGACTACAGGCAGACTGTCAGAGAGAACTCCAGGACAATCTTCAGGCACAACATAGATGTAACTCAAATCGATAGAATTGAGATCTTCTTCATTGAGATTTAGAGTAACTTTACAAGACTCGGTAGTCTCATTATTGGGGGTGACAACCACAGAATTAACGATTTCTTCACCATAAACATTTCTAACAGTAAATTTACCAGGGTAGAGGACCGCTTCATTATTATCGTCCAAGTATCCATACGCAATCGTGGCTTCTGGAGATTCCGTTACATCCATAATGAGAGAATGAATGACCTCATACTGACCATCCACCTGGCGCAAGAATTGATACTTACCGCCGCGTTCATCACTCTCATCACCATAAACTACCACTACAGGCAGACTCGCACTCAAGATTCCAGGAGCATTGTTAGGTACAAAATAGACATAAGAAGAATCTTCTTCTTTTTCTAAATCTACAGCAACATTACATGTATTAGTGTTAACATTAGCGGGATCGACAGTGAGATAACCTGTCGGTTCACCACCAAAATTGCATCTGACTTCAAACTTGCCAGGATAAATAGTAGCCTTACCGTTCTCATCTATAGAACCATAAGCGATAGTAGCCCCTAAAGGCTCATGTTCATTCAATATGAGAGACTTAATAGACTCGTAATTACCATCAACTAAACGCATGAAACCGCGTGAAACAACACGTCCACCTCTACTTCCAGAATTTGAGGTCGTGTTATTATGGTCACTGCCACAAGCGGTCAGAGTCATTGCCAATAGGGCTAACAAGCAAGCAAACAAGAAACTAAAGGAACTTCTTTGCATTTTAAACTTACCCATGTAACCTCTCTCCTTTCCACATAAAGAACTTATTATCGAAAATAATTAGCAA
>JAFSXH010000081.1 GCA_017444165.1 bacterium
CATCTTGGCCTTCAACATCGCGGAAGTACTCGGCCATCGTCACACCTGTGGACGCTACGCGGAAACGCACCCCTGGCGGCTCATCCATCTGGCCAAAGACCATCGTCGTATTTTTAAGAACTCCCGAGGATTCCATCTCGCGATAGAGGTCGTTACCCTCACGAGTACGTTCACCAACTCCAGCAAAGACGGAGAAACCACCATGACCCTTAGCTACATTGTGGATAAGCTCCTGAATCAAAACGGTTTTGCCTACACCAGCTCCACCAAAGAGACCAGTCTTACCACCTTTGGCATAAGGCTCGAGGAGATCGATAACCTTGATACCAGTCTCCATGACTTCAGTAGTCGGGACCTGTTCTTCTAACGGAGGAGCAGGACGATGAATAGAATAGCGCGTGTCAGTTACCGCCTCTGGTTGGGCATCAATAGCCTGTCCCAAAACATTGAACATCCTGCCCAAAGTAGGTCTGCCTACGGGGACAGTTATAGGAGAGCCAGTATTTTCACACTCCATACCACGACGCAGACCATCAGTCGTACCCATAGCCAAAGTGCGTACACGATTGTTGCCGCTCTCACCCATAACTTCTAAAAACAGATAACGCTGAGAATCGGGAAGTTTTTTCAATTCCTCTCCGCGCTTGCCGCGAAATTCTTCCCTCTCTATGCGAATGGCACTGTACAACTCAGGAAGTTCACCGGCCGGGAACTCAATTTCTACCACAGATCCTACAATCTGTACAATCTTACCAACTGACATTTCTCCTCCTCAACAATCGGCCTATCCCTTTAATGCTTCAGCACCACTGGATATTTCTATAATTTCAGTAGTAATACTATTCTGACGAGCGCGATAATACTGCAAAGTGAGATCATAAGTGAGATTTTCAGCATTCTCTGTGGCACTAGTCATAGCCCGCAGACGCGATCTTATCTCCGAAGTCTTAGACTCTAACATAACTTGTGCCACAACCGCGTTCATATAAGCGGGCAAAATAACATTTAAAGCCGAATCCAGATCTGGTTCAAAGATGTATTCTACAAAATTTGTACTCTCATCACCTTTATCCATCTTGATCATATCAGAATAGATGGTACCCAAATCCAGAGTATTGTGCTTGGCTGCAACTAAGGGTAAAAACTTGAAAGACTTAGCTTGACAATCGAGCATACTGATAGCGTCAGTGAAGACTAATATGACCTCATCAACCTCTTTTTTTAAGAACCAGTCCGCACAAATCTCTGCCAACTCTATAGCAAAAGCACTACTGTACTCCCAGTTAGCATAGACTTTATCTGGTTTATATCCCGCTCGAACTAAGGCACGTTCCGCTTTTGAACCCAAACACAACAACTTAGCGAGCTTACCTTCCCCTAATCCGCTCAGAACCTCTATCGCTGCACGAGCTAAACTGGAGTTGTAAGCTCCACAGAGTCCTTTATCAGCTCCGATAACTATAACTCCAGTTTTTTCAATTACACGCTCTTCAAAGAGAGGATTAGAAGAATCTTTGATATGTTGAGAGAGCTGGCCAACGACTTCATTTAACTTTTTAGCATAAGCTCTTCCCTCTAAAGCCAATTTCTCCACGCGTCTAACTTGAGAATTGGCAACCATCTTCATGGCACTAGTTATCTTACCAATGCTCTTTACAGAACGAATGCGCTGTTTTAATTCTCTGTCACTAGCCATACTTTTTTCTATTTCTTATCAGAATGAACAAATCTCTTCTTAAATTCTTTTATAGCACTCTGGAGAGAATTTACAGTCTCCTCTTCTAACTTACCACTCGTCTTGATCTCATCTAAAATCTTCTTTTGCGAAGATTTCATGTAATCTAAGAACTCTTTCTCGAAGCGAGAGACATCGTAAACCTCAACATCATCCAAATAACCATTAGTTACAGCGTAGATAATCACAACCTGCAACTCTGCAGCCATAGGAACATACTGCTTCTGGTTCAAAACCTGCATAATCCTATCACCGCGAGCCAATTGAGCGCGGCTGACTGAATCCAATTCGTCAGCAGAAAGTTTAGCATAAGCAGCCAGAGTTTGGTATTGAGAGAGATCCATACGCAAAGAGCCAGCAACTTTACGCATAGCTTTCAACTGGGCTGAACCACCTACACGAGAGACAGAAAGACCAGCATCCACAGCAGGACGAGTACCAGCGTTAAACATATCAGAATCTAAATAGATCTGCCCATCGGTAATGGAAATAACGTTAGTAGGAATGTAAGCCGAAACATCTCCCAATTGAGTCTCAATAATGGGCAGAGCCGTCATAGAACCACCGCCCAGCTCATCGGACAATTTAGCAGCTCTTTCCAAAAGACGAGAGTGCAAATAGAAGACATCACCAGGATAAGCCTCACGCCCCGGAGGACGACGCAAAAGCAAAGATATCTCACGATAAGCCCTAGCATGCTTGGAGAGATCATCGTAAATTATCAAAATGTGCTTGCCGCGATACATCATATCTTCGCCAATAGCACAACCTGTATAAGGGGCCAAATAGAGCAAAGATGGAGCTTCGTTAGCGTTGGCTACTACAATGGCACATTTGTGCATGACACCTTCACGACTCAATGTATCAACCAAAGTGGCTACAGAGTTAGCCTTTTGACCGATGGCTACATAAATACAGTAAACATCTGTGTCTTTTTGGTTGATCATAGCATCGACCGCAATGGCCGTTTTACCGATCTGGCGATCTCCAATAATCAACTCGCGCTGACCACGCCCGATAGGAACGAGAGCATCGATAGCCTTAATACCAGTCTGCATAGGTTCACAGACAGATTTACGCTCAATAACTGTAGGAGCAGTGAATTCAATCGTACGCGTGCGCTCCGTTTTGATCGGCCCTTTGCCATCGACAGGCTGTCCCAAAGCATTGACCACACGACCGAACATAGCCTCACCTACAGGAACCTCGGCCACACGTTCAGTACGCTCAACTCGATCACCCTCGCGAATGCCATCATCAGGTCCCATGACAATACAACCTATACTGCCTTCTTCCAGGTTCATAACCATGCCATAAAGACCATTAGCAAAGCGCAACAGCTCACCCGCACGTACATCCTTCAACCCGTAAACTGTCGCAATATTGTCGCCAACCTGAGTGACAGTACCGTATGTAACCTCATCTATATCTGGATTATATCCGTCTATCTGTCTGCGCAAAATTTCAGATATTTCGTCGGAACGAATTGTTGCCATTAAATCTAACCTTTCCGCATACGCGCTTTCATATTTTCAAGATGTCTTTTGATACTGCCATCATAGAGACGACCATCAAAACGAATAACCAAACCACCTATAAGTTCTGGATCGACATCGGTAGTCAACTTTATTCTCTTGCCCGTCATCTGACTCAGATGTGTCTCTACAAATATACGCATCTGATCATCCAACTCTATGGCTGAACTCACCTCAGCCTTAACTATACCGTTATCTTCGCATAGCTGCTCTTCATAAAAATCGACAATGCGGTCGTAATACGCCTCTCTGCCTTTATCGATCAAGACGAACAAAAAATTAAAAGTCCTAACTGAAATTTGTCCGTCAAAAACCTCTTTAATGATCCTCTTTTTGGCTTGACGAGCAACTGTAGGAGAAGTCAAAGATTCATTCAACTGACTGTTATCAGCTAACAATTTACTTACAATCTTCAACTCTCTCAACTGGATCAGAGTCTCTTTGGTGGCCAAAGCTGAAGCATAGAGAGCCGAAGCATAACGTCTAGCTACAGTATTACTAAGCATTATGAGCCCCCATTCTCGTCAACATGTTTTCGACTACATTTCTCTCAACATCTTCATCTTTAACAGATTGGCGAATTAACTTTTCAGCTTTATCAGCTACTCTATCGACTAGATCAGATTGCAACGTATGGCGAAGAGCCTCTCTGAGGTTTTCTGCCTCAGAACTGGCATCTTTAATAATCCTTTCAGCCTCATTTTTAGCACCGTTCACAGCATCGTTAAAGAGTCTTTCACTATCTGATTTAGCTTTTTGCCTAATCTCATCTAACTCTTTGCTCAATCCATTTTTTTTGGAAAGCCAAATTTCAGCTTGTTTTTCAGCCTGTTGCAACATATCTTCGGCCTCATTCAGACTGGAGCGATAACTAGAACTGCGCTCTTGAACAGCATTCTTCATCGAACCAAACAAAAAGATTTTGAGGATGACAACGACTATGATAAAACTAGTTAAGCCTGCAAAAAACTCAAAAGTGTTAGTCATCTCACACCCTCTCCTGCCAAAGCCTTCTCCGCTATCGCTAAAGCCTTTTCCGCACGCTCTCTGCCTGCGCCATCCGTAACGCTAGAAATTATACGTTGAGCCATTTGCAGAGCCAATTGCGATACGTCTCCACTCAACTCATTACCCAAACGTTTCTCTTCTAATTTTACTTCCGCCTTAGCTCTCTCAACAATACGAGCCGCCTCATCTCTAGCAGCAGATAGACGCTTCTGACGCTCCTTTTCGGCCCGCCTTTGAGTCTCCTGAATTAGCTCAGCAGCCTCCTGGTGAACTCGGCGTATCTCCTCTTCATATTTACTCTTGATCTTCAGAGTCTCTTTGTTGATAGCTTCAGCCTTCTCCACTTTAGCAACGGTCTCTGCCCTGCGTTTTTTGCGCACAGCCGCCAATGGTTTATAGATAATCTGAGTCATCAAAAGATGGAATATATAAAAGAGAATAACCTGAGCAAAGATGATACACGGTTCGGCGTGCATTGAGTCTAACAAGGCGTAGATAGTGTCCATCAACACCTCCAAAAAACGCACATAGGAATCTCTCGCCTCTTACAAGAGATTCCAAAAAGTCTTCTCTCTAATCTTCCTTACTTCAACATGAAGGCCAAAACTAACACGTAAATTGACAGAGACTCAATGAATGCCAAAGCGAGCATAAGGTTGGATCTAATCTTACCTTCAGCCTCAGGATTACGAGCAATACCTTCCACAGCCTTAGAGGCAACTAAAGATTGAGCAATTGAACCACCAACAGCAGCCAAAGCCATAGAAAGGGCAAGCATTGAACTTACAGACATACCACCAGCAGGAGCAGGTTCGGGAGCACCCTGAGTTGCTGTAGCAGCAGCTTCTTGAGCCCAAACTGGCATAGCACAATAAAGCCCCATCAACAAAGCGGACAAAATACCCAACAATTTTCCACACTTGGAATACATTCTTATAAACCTCCAATTGGTTTTCAGTTTTACAAAGAAGATATTACTCTTCTTCACCGACTACATGACCTATATAAGAAATAGTTAATATGCAAAATACAAAAGCCTGGATTCCTCCAGCTAAAACACCTAAAAACATCACAAAAAGTGATATAGCCCAAAGAAGAACAGCCAGTATCACTCCTTGAATCATCCCAAAGATTGAACTGCCTTCAGCAAAACCAGATCTCAAAAACTGATCCGCACTATCTAAAAGATTAGCCTTAACCTGGTGTTCACCATAAATATTTCCATAAAGACGGAAAGAGAGCGAAACCAAACGGGCTACCTCTTCTACCACATTTAGAAAACAGAAAAGAATAGCCAAAGCTGGCAACATAGTATAGCGGGCAATACCATCAAATTTCATCGAACTAACTTCGCCCAAATAGTGTTTGAGCCAAACGAAGAAACCTGCAAAAAGACCATGACCTTCCTCTAAATGCAGATTGGCAGGAACGAAATCATCCGCACTAGGTTTCGGATCTCCAGATATCTTCTGCTGTAATCCATAAAACGTAAAAGCAAAAAATGAAACAATAGCCAAAGCTAAGGTAGTGTTGTAAGAAGCAGTTGGAGCCTCAAATATATGGTGCGAATGTTCACCGCCCAAAATCAAACTCGGTACAGGCAAAAGACCAGACCAGTTACAGAGCAAAACGAAAAGAAAAACCGACACTGCAAAAGGAGTATAACGACGGCCTCGCTCACCCATAAACGACATGGACATATCCTCTACAAAGTCGTAAAACATCTCAAAGACAGCTCCCCATCCTTCTGAGACCACGCCCACATGACGGCGTGCAACGATCACTCCCAAAAGTATAAAGAGTACGACTAAACAAGTAGAGCCTATAAGTATTTGATTTTCAATATTATAAAAG
>JAFSXH010000009.1 GCA_017444165.1 bacterium
AAACTACTCCAGCTACTGTAGATTTTCTCGATATGCCTGGTGGTAGTAATTCAGGTCTAGGCTCACAAGCTCTAGCGGAGATAAGGACTGCAACCGTACTCTTGGAAGTCGTTCGCTGTTACGATCATCCTTACTTGGGAGAGAGCGATCCTCAGTCCGATATTGAGTCTTTTGAAACTGAACTCATGCTAGCCGATCTCAAAGTAATTGAAGGCAAATTAGAGAGGACTAAAAAGTTAGATCCTCAAGAACGAAAATTATTGGAGAGCCTAGCTAAGCCATTAGCTGATGGTGATGTATCAAACCTTCCCAAACTTACTCCAGAAGAACAAAAGTTGCTTTCGGGCTTAGGTCTGATGTGTATCAAGCCGCGCATTATCGTGGCCAATATTGCTGAAGATGATATAAACGATGGTGGAGAGTACTTTGCCAAAGTCAAAGAAATAGCCGCCGAGAAAAATATCCCTTGTTTGGCTATAGCTGCCGAAACAGAAGCTCAATTGGCCGATCTGGAAGCAGACGACAGGCTAGAATTTATGCAAGATTTAGGCATAAAGAAGAGTGGCCTAGAACAATTAATCCAACTCTGTTACTCCAGTTTAGGATTACAAACTTTCTTTACAGCTGGCGAAGATGAATGTCGAGCCTGGACGACTAAAGTAGGAGTTAAAGCACCAGAAGCGGCAGGAGAGATCCATTCCGACTTGCAGAGAGGTTTCATAAGAGCCGAAGTTATCGATTATGAGTCTTTTATGCAATGCAAATCTTTAACTGTGGCCAAAGAAAAAGGCCTCCTAAGAGTTGAAGGTAAAGAGTACATCGTTTGCGATGGAGATATTTTAAACATACGTTTTAACGTCTAAGATATTATGTATCAACAAATTCCCAATACAGTCTACCCAGGCAAAAGTTATCCGTTAGGCGCGACAGTAACTAATGGAGGTGTGAATTTTGCCATCTACTCCGAGAACGCTTCTTTAGTGGTCTTGTGCCTTTTTGATAAAAATAATAAAGAAGTAAATCGCATAAATATGCGCTGGAATGAAGAAGGAGTCTGGCATTGTTTTCTGCCTAACGCTAGACCAGGCTTGCGTTATGGCTACAGAATACACGGAGAATTTGCGCCTCATCGCGGATTATATTTCAATCCTAGCAAACTACTATTAGATCCTTATGCTAAAGATGTTTGCGGAGAGATAGAACCTCGCGATGAGATTTATGGCTATCAAAAAAATTCTCTTTTCAATAAGAATAATTTTTACAGTCGAGATACAAGAGATAGCGCACCATACAATATGAAGGCGGTAGTCGTTGATGAAGATGACTTCGATTGGGAAGATGATCGCCCTTTAAAGATACCGATGCGCGATACCATAATCTATGAGATTCACGTCAAAGGCTTCAGCAAATTAAACTCTAAAATTCCAGAGAATCTCCGTGGAACTTATTTGGGCTTGAGCCATCCAGAATCGATTAAGTATCTCAAAGAACTTGGCGTAACCTCTATAGAGCTATTGCCCATCCATTTAAGTATGAATGAGAGTCGCTTGACCTCTATGGGTTTAACTAACTATTGGGGCTACAACAGTATAGGATTCTTCTGTCCCGATCCTCGTTTCAGTTCTAATCGTTGTAATGCGGTAAAAGAATTCAAACAGATGGTTAAAGAGCTGCACAAAGCCGGCTTGGAAGTCATTTTGGATGTCGTTTACAACCACACTGCCGAGCAGGGTCACGACGGACCTCAACTCTCTTTTAGGGGACTAGACAACCCTACATACTACAAATTATCACCAGAAAATGAATACTGTAACTTTACTGGCTGTGGTAATAGTTTTGATACAAGAAATAACCAGACTCTTAGATTAATTGCCGATAGTTTGCGTTATTGGGTAGAAAAAATGCATGTCGATGGTTTTAGATTCGATCTAGCCTCTACCCTAGCCCGCATTGGTTCAACTAACAACTATAGCAAAAATGCCAACTTTTTCAGTGTATTAATGCAAGATCCAATCCTCTGTCAAACAAAACTCATAGCCGAACCATGGGATTGCGGCCCCAACGGTTATCAAGTGGGCGGTTTTCCCAAAGGTTGGAGTGAATGGAATGGAGATTGGCGCGACACTATTAGAAAATTCTGGAAGGGCGAAGCTAATCTGTTAGGTAAATTTGCCTGCAAGTTTAGTGGTTCGAGCGATCTTTACTGGAATCGTGGACCGTTGGCGAGCATTAATTTTGTTACCGCTCACGATGGTTTTACTCTCAACGATCTTGTAACTTACGAGCACAAGTACAACTTTAAAAACGGCGAAGACAATAGAGATGGGTCTAACGATAATCATTCTTGGAATTGCGGTTGCGAAGGTGAAACTTCCAGTGTTAGTATCAATAACTTAAGGGAGCGCCAAATGCGCAATATGCTCCTGACTTTATTTTTAAGTCAGGGAGTGCCGATGCTCTTGGGTGGAGATGAGATAGCCAGAACACAGAGAGGCAATAACAACGCCTACTGTCAAGACAATTTTATATCGTACTTTGATTGGAATCTCAATGACAGGCAAAGGCTCCTCTTTAAATTCACTAGCGAACTTATCAATTTGCGCAAGAGTCACTTGATCTTTCGCCGTTACACCTTCTTCAACGGCCAAATCGATCAGAGCAGTCTTAAAGACATAATTTGGCTTAATGATAAAGGTTTAGAGATGCAAGGAGCCGATTGGGACAGACACTGCGGCCACTTTGGCATCTACATAGATGGATCTTGTATAGATGCGACAACTGATCAAGGAGAGCATCTTCAAGATGAGTGCTTTTTATTCATAGTCAACAATGAGTCGAAGTACATAGAATTCAAACTGACTAATCAAAAGAATTACTCTTCAGAGTGGCACGTTGTTATAGATACTTACAATTACCCCAATCGCCCCAAAGTTTACAGCAGTCTCTATACACTCCCCCCTCACTCTGCAGCTTTATTCGTTGAAAAACCGCGTAAAAGTTAGCAAAAGTTTCACGTGAAACTTAACTGTTAAATTTTTATAGCGGATTGTGCTGAGCCATGCCGACCCTTCGAGGGTAAATCTTCGGTGTGGCTTTTAATTTTTTTATGACACATATCTTTCTCTCTCTGCCAGAGAGATCGTACGTAAAGATCTCCTCTACCCTAGCAAACAGATTTTTGAGAGCATTTTTAGACAGATCGAGTTCTTCTGAGAGTTTTATCCCTTTGTAAGCTAAAAGAAGACCATTGGTTTTTAAAAGAGGCAGAGCCAATTCTATTAAAGATGGCAAAGGAGCCAGAGCCTTGGCCACAATGAAATCAAATTGCTCTCTCCACTGTGGAACTTGGCCAACTTCTTCTATACGTTTAGCCAATGTTGTCGCTTTAGGCAAATTTAGCTCAGTTATCTGCTCTTCAATCCAACGAGCTTTGCGATTTTGAGATTCAACCATGACAAAGTTCGATTCAGGAGAGACTACAGCTAAAGGTAATCCTGGCACACCAGATCCAGAACCTAGATCTGCCACCTTGCAAGGGCCTTGTATAAAAGGCTTTGCTCCCAACGAATCGACTATTAACTCTCGCACGATATCTTCTCGATCAGTTAAAGAGGTCAATCCCCTCTCCACACCGTGATCTAACAAATTTTGAGAAAATCTAGCTAATTTAGTGATTTCATCATCTTGGATCGTTAGTTGCAAACTGCTAGAAGATATAATTTTTTTAATAAGATTATCCATATTCAACCAACCCTACTAGATATTCAACTATCTTTTCTAACTCTTCTACATTTTTATAATGAAATTCCAGTTTTCCTTGAGTAGCATTTATCCTAATATCAGCATTCAACTTAGAGGCCAAACCATTTATCAGCTCCTGCCAATCAGGATCTATGATAGCATCATATTTGCCCGTTTTTACAGCCGATTTTTGTATTCTCAGCAAAGAAGTCACGTAATCTTCAGTTTGTCTAACTGACATAGCTCTCTCTTTCACGTGTACCCAGGCCTTCAACTGAGATTTTTCACCATCCAAAGCTAGTATAGCCCTAGCGTGTCCAACTGACAAAACGCCAGCTTCAATATCGTTTTTTATATATTCTGGCAAAGAAAGTAATCTCAATAAATTACTAATATAAGGGCGACTTTTGCCAACTCTTTCAGAGATTTCTTTATGAGTCAGCTTAAATTCCTCAGTTAAAAAATAATAAGCCCTAGCCTCTTCCAGTGGATTGAGATCTTGTCTCTGAACATTTTCAATGAGGGCCAATTCGAGCATATTTTTTTCATCTGCATCGCAAACAATAGCTGGCACATGTGTTAAACCAGCTAATTTTGAAGCTCTGGTCCTCCTTTCACCTAAAACTAACCTGTATTTATCCATAAATCTAGTGACAACCACAGGCTGTAAAACACCGTGTACTCTTATAGAATCAGCTAATTCTCTAAGTCTAATCTCATCAAACTTAGATCGTGGCTGAAATTGGTTTTGTAAAATATCTTCAATGGGTATGTCCAAGATATTTTTACTAGTATCCATCATCGATAAAAAACCACCTTACACAAAAAAGAATAAATTAATATAAACTTTTTCATACTAAAAAATTCTCTAATTAAAAAACTTCTCATTTTAAGTTTTAACATGAAAATATAGATAAACAATCTATAGCTTTTTACTACACGTTTACATAACTTTGTGCTACAAGTTGCATAATTACAAAATGCATCATTAAAAAATTCGTAATGAATAAATTTTCTATATATCTCTATTGCGAATTACGCCCCATGAATTACGAGTTGCTTCATTTGTTGTAAACCGCCGTATAAAAACAACAGATCAAAAAGAACTAACAGTTTATAAGCGATAGATCTATCTTTCACAAATGAGTCCACTGTTATTGTCATCATATTGCTATGTCATATGTCATATTATTATGTCACTAAAATATATGTCACAATGTTAAAATATTGAAATTACGATATTTTACATTTTCTGACATTATAACATTTTGACATTATAAAGATATTATGACATTATGTCAAAAAAAAACATATGACATAAATGTCAATTATTTTTACTGACATTAGCTCGCAAATAGACCATCAAAGCCCTTAAGTCAGATGGTGATACTCCAGAAATTCTCGAGGCTTGATCGACGTTATAGGGACGATATTTTGACAACTTCTCCACAGCTTCGCTGGACATACCTATGACATCTTTATAGATTATGTCAGAATCAAGTGTCAGACATTTTAATTCATTAACCCTTTTGACATCTCGGTTCTGTCTTTCAATATAACCACTATAAACGATTAAAGACTCAATTTTCTCAGTCAAACGCAACTCCAATTGAGGTAAACCTTCCACCTGACGTAACATTGACAAGTTTATGTCAGGTCTATGTAACAGTTCTGCATAGGAAGGGCCTGGACTGACATTAACTGCAAATTTCTCTCGTAATGTCTGTGACATTTCTGCATTCAAATGTTTTGACTTTAGCCTATTTATTTCTGACATGGCCGTATTTTTGAAATATAGATACTTTTGCCACTGCATGTCACTTATAAGGCCCATCTCTCGTGCTTGTGGTGTCAGTCTGTCATCAGCGTTATCTTCACGCAAAAGCAATCTGTATTCCGCACGGCTGGTATGCATGCGATATGGCTCAGATGTACCTTTACAGACAAGATCATCGATTAAAACACCGACATATCCCTGATCTCTGCCTACAATAAAGGGTTCTTTACCATCTAGATACCTAACGGCATTTATAGCAGCAATCAATCCCTGAGAAGCAGCCTCCTCGTATCCTGAGGTACCATTAATCTGCCCTGCTAAATACAATCCCTTAAAATTACGCACTCCTAAAGAAAAATCCAATTGATCGGGTTTTACACAATCATATTCCACAGCATAACCAGGTCTTATAATATCGGCATTTTCTAACCCTGGTAAACTTCTCACAATACCATATTGCACACTTAGGGGCATACTTGTAGAGACACCCTGCAAGTAGACTTCATCGACATCAAAGCCCTCTGGCTCTAAAAAAACTAAGTGTACTTCCCTATCAGGAAAGCGCACAAACTTATCTTCTATAGAAGGACAGTACCTCGGCCATACCCCAACTATCGCCCCAGAACCATCATATAAAGGAGAATGATGCAAATTATTAACTATGACCTTGCGCGTCTCCTCATTGGTCCTAGTTATGTAACAACTGACCTGTCTGTCATATGACATTTTCTTTTCATCTGACATGTCAGAGAATTTTAAAGGCTCCTTGGTTGGAGGCAATACGTCCAAAGAGCTGAAATCAATGCTTTTCTTATGCAAACGGGGACAAGTCCCAGTCTTAAGCCGCATCAAATTTAAGCCCAAATTCCTTAGAGATCTGCTCAAACCAAAGGCTGGTGCTTCTCCAGAACGACCTCCTGCTAATGTCAGTTTACCTAGGTGCAAAGTACCTGCCAAAAACGTTCCCGTACAAACTATGACAGCTCTAGCTGACAATGTCAGACCTGACATAGTTTTAACACCTTTTATGACATTGTTTTTTGACATAATTTCAATAACAGTGTCAGATATGACATTAACATTTTCTGACCTTTCAATAGCCTGACATATCCTGTCATTATACTTAGGTCTGTCAGCTTGAGCTCTAATAGCTTGAACAGCCTGCCCTTTACCAGTGTTAAGCCGCCTAATATGTATAAAGGTGTCATCTATAGCCTTACCCATCTCTCCACCAAGAGCGTCTATCTCCCTGACTAAATGTGATTTTGCTGGTCCACCTATAGAAGGATTACAAGGCATAACTCCCATTTTTGAGGGATCAGAAGTAATTAAAGCTACCTTACAATTAAGACGATTACACGCTAAAACAGCCTCTGCTCCAGCATGACCTCCACCAACAACAATAATGTCATAACTAAAATTTGTCATATCATTTACCTAAACAAAACTTAGAAAAGACTCTGTCAATAATGTCATCACTGACATTGTCACCTGTCAGACAATTTATTGACATAAGACACTCATGCAATTCCAAAAGTAAGCAATCGCATGTCAGATTACTTTTAGCCCCATTTTGCAGGGATATTAGAGACTCTTTTATCTCATTAAGTGCCTGTAATTGTCTCTGATTTACGCTTATAGGCTTTATGTCAGGCTTCATGTCAGTCTGACATATTTTTACAATATTCTCTTTGACATTTTCTATGTCAGACTTATTTAACAAACTTACCTGACATATCTCGCAATCTATCTTCAAAATTCTTCTGACATCTTCTTCGGAAATAGTTTTAGATATGTCAGACTTATTTAAAATTACTAAGACATTGTCAGTTCTGACATTATTAGCAATATCAGAAAATATTGTCATAAATTCTTCTGACATTTTCTGACTTCCGTCCAAGACTAATAAGACTATCCTTGCATTTTTTAAGACTTCTTTAGCTCTCTCAATTCCTAATTTTTCTATGGGATCGCTTGTGTCATGCAACCCAGCTGTGTCAGTAAGATGAAGATAAACACCATTGACATTGACATAATCTTCTAAAATGTCACGTGTCGTACCAGGGTAGGGGGTAACAAGTGCTTTATTCTGACCTATTAGTGCATTCCATAGTGTTGATTTACCAGCATTTGGAGGTCCTATCAACACTGTGTCAATACCATCTATGACATCCCTTCCTTTATACGCCCCATCTATCAATCTCTCGACAGTTTCAAGAAATGTCTCTGACTTAATGACAAGAGAGCTTATGTCAGATGTCATTATTTCATCTCCATAATCTATCTCAGCCTCATATTGGGCTATTAAGTCAAGAATGTCATCCTTCAAAGTCCTGATTGCTTCTGACAGACGACCAGTTAAACCGTCAGTTGCCAACAAGAGAGCATCCTTAGATTTAGCTTCAATTATGTCTAAAACAGACTCCGCTTGTGTCAGACTCATCTTTCCTGACATAAACGCTCTATATGTAAACTCTCCTGGTTCAGCCAAACGAGCCCCATGTGAAACACAGAGATCGACTATTAATCTAGGGAGAAGCCAACCTCCATGACAATGTATTTCAACAACATTTTCACCAGTATAAGAAGTAGGGGAGGGCATAGAGACAGCTAAAACTTTATCAATCAATTGTTCTTGAGAATTAACAACCTTACAGAGGTACATATAACGAGGTTGCCAAATGGCAGATCTCTTGCGTATAAATTTATCAGCAATCTCCAAAGCAGAAGGACCGCTCATACGTACAATGGCCACCCCTCCAGAACCAGACGGGGTGGCCACACCAACTATCGTATCATCAGCCAAAAAGCTACTGCGCATTGACTTTTTTTTAACCTATTTTCAAACAACCGGCTTGATCACCACATAACGTTCAGGTTCTTCACCCTCTGAAAAAGTTTCAACCGAAGGATTATTATGCAGACACACATGGATTATACGACGATCACAAGCTGGCATAGGTTCTAAAGCAATTTCCTCACCATGACGGAGAGCATTCTCAGCTTCTTTGCGGGCTCTAGCTCTAAGGACTCTCTCTCTGCGCTCACGATAACCACCTATATCGACAATGATCTTGTGCTTAACTAAACCTTTGCGAGAATTAATAACACCTACAAGATATTGCAGAGCCTCTAGAGTAATCCCATGACTACCGATCAAAACTCCTAAATCGCCGCCTTCAACAAAATATCTAGTATGATCGCTACGTTCTTCCCACTCTATATCGACATCTTTAAACCCCATGCGGGTAACTATCTCATAAAGAGTATCAGCTATAAGATCATCATCCTCTATCTCTTCAGTATCAAAGACCTCTTCTTCTAGATAATCTTCTTCATAATCATCTTCGTCGTAAATCCTACCCATAACGCTCCTTATTAGCAAAAAACTGTAGACATCAAGATTGAGATCCCTCAGAATTGGATCTCATGATAATAGATTGTTGAATTATAGTTAGAAGAGAGAACACACTCCAGTAGAGAATCAAGGCGCAAGGCCAGTTGTAAGCCCACATCATCCAGGAAAACATCACAGTCATAATTATAGCCATCTGTTTCTGCTGACTAGCCGCTTGAGTATTAGAATTAGTAGAAGTCAAACGTTGGGAAAGGTACATAGTCAAACCGTAAAATAGAATCATAGGCAGATCACGACCAGCCAAACTAGAAGCTAAAAGATCAGGGAAAAGGTTCTGTAACGGTCCAGGATAAATCCACATAAAATAGGCATTTTCAAACAGACGCTGATCCATCATTATCGCTCGCCAAATAGCAAACAATATCGGCATCTGTATAAGCATTGGCAAACATCCAGCTAATGGATTAACATTATGCTCGCGCATCAATTCCATTTGTTTCTGCTGAAGCGTGTTTTGATCATCTTTATATAGCTCTTGCAGTCTTTGGATCTCAGGCTGGATTTTCTGCATATCCTTCATAGCCTGATACTGTTGTTTAGTCGGCACGTAAAGAAGTAGTTTTATTATAACCGCAAAGACAACTATTGCTAGACCGTAAGAACCTGTTACGCTCTCTATGCCTCGCAATAGAGTAATCATTAAACTTGCAACTGAATCGATCATAAAAGACTCATATCTTCTTTCAAATTTTAAGGAACTGGATCATCTCCACCGCGACTGAAAGGATTGCACCTGAGTATCCTCCAAGCTCCCATAGCACAACCCTTAAAAAAGCCGTACTTGACTATGGCCTGACGAGTATATTCAGAGCAAGTAGGTCTGAACTTACAAACAGCAGGAGTATAACGAGAAACAAACTGATACCCTTTTATTAAACACTCAGCTCCACGAGCTATAAAACTCATACCTGAACGTTCTTCTGAGGATTCTGTTCCTGAGTCTCCTTTAGTACCCCCAACTTCAGACAAAGATTGAGAAACTTCCTCTCCATCTTGGCAAACTGAGCCGTTGACGCTCCTTGACGAGCTAAAATGATCACATCCCATCGCGCATCCAACTTCCCACAATTGAGACGGTAGATCTCCCGAAGTCGCCGACGAACCCTATTTCTCATTACCGCTCCGCCAAATAACTTTTTGCTTACACAAAAAGCCACACGAGCCTCAGGAAATCCATACTTCGCAGGCCGCCTAAACGAATATAGTACCATCTCTAAAGAACTGACAGAACTCCCATGCCGAAAGATGCGATCAAAGTCTTTCGACCGGGTTAAAAGTATCATCTCCTAAGCACAAATACGCTTACGTCCCTTAGCACGACGACGAGCTAAAACCTTACGCCCACCAGTACTAGCCATTCTGGCAAAGAAACCGTGATTAACCTTTCTGTACTTACGATGAGGTTGAAAAGTCCTTTTCATTTGTAAGATTCCTCCATGACAAAATTCAAAATAGTATACATATTTATAAAAATCATGTCAACTATACAATTCCTGCTAAATCTGTAACTCATTCACATTTTTATTATTTTGACTAGTTATGAACATGTCATGACTAGTTATGAACAAGTTATCAACAAGTTATGAACATTTTTTAAATAGCTAAAAATTCCAAAATAACAATATTTTTCGCTATTTAAATGAAAGTTATGAACATGTTTACAATTTATTTGACGATCATATTTTATACTTTGCAAAAAATATCAAATTTTCGAAAATTTAGTAAAAAGTTATAAACATTTCACTGTTCATAACTTTTAATAATACTATTTTTGGTACATGTGAATATACTAGAATATAAGAGTTTTTTATAGTTATGAACATAGTTATGAACATTTTTTTTGTTGCATTATTATTTTCGAAAGGATCGACTTTTAAAAATGAGAATTTCGCGCCCTTCTTATGTCAATTCATGGGGTGACATGTCATGTCAGGTGATGCTCTGTCTGGTGATTGTTTACAAGTTTTATGGCAAGAATTTGTGTCAAAAATGGACCATTCATTGAAAATTTTCCTACAAGAACAGTGTTCTTTCGGCTCATTAGACGAAAATACACTAACTATAGTCACTCCAAACGTACTTGCAAGAGATTATCTAAAAAAACAGAACAATTTGGAACAAATAGAACGTAATATACGTGATACCTTCAATAATAATAGCATTAAGGTAGAATTTGTCACTTCACTAGATCGCACTACCGAAAAAAAAGAGAAGCATAATAGCACTAGTAAAAAAAATAGTACAAGTGAAGCAATAAAGTGGATTCCAGATCTTTTTTCCGATACAGAAGAAGAGGTTGTGTCAGACATAACTATCAATGTCACTAAAGATGTCAGGGAGGAGTCACAATATCAAACAAACCTCCAAAAAGACCTACTTTTTAAAAATTTTGTTGGCGGAAGAAATAACGATATGGCCAGAACTGCGGCATTATCAGTGGCTCAGTCTCCTGGCGTAGCATATAACCCACTCTTCATTTATTCAGGTGTTGGTCTAGGTAAAACTCATCTTATAAATGCCATTGGAAATTATGTCAGAGAACATTACCCGTCGTTAAAGGTCCTTTATGTCTCAACTGAACAATTTACCAATGAATTTGTCGAATCTATTAGACTAAACAAGCAACAAAGTTTTCGCAATAAATTCAGAGAAGTTGATGTCTTACTAATAGATGACATACATTTCATACTTAATAAAGATGGTTTTCAAGAAGAATTATTCCAAACTATAGACTTTCTGCGCAGAAATAAACGCCAAGTTGTCATATCCAGTGACTGCCCACCATCTGAGATGAAAACGGTTATAAATCGTTTGAAAAGTCGCTTTTCTTGGGGGTTAATTGTTGATATTCAAAAACCAAATTTAGAGACCAGGATAGCCATTCTGAAACAAAAGATCGAAGATTTGCACATAAACATAGACGATGACGAAGTCTTAAATTATATCGCCACTCAATTTCATTCTAACATAAGAGTACTCGAAGGGGCACTCCTTAAAGTGACAACTTACTGTGACATATTTAAAAAACCGATTAGCCTCACATATACCAAAGAAGCACTAAAAGACTTATTAAAGAACGAATCAAACAGTGATCTCACAGTTGAAGATGTCATAGATGTCACATGTGAGTACTTTAGTATCTCAAAAGAGGACCTTATTGGATCCAGAAGGGATCAAAAAATCGCAAGAGCACGTCAAGTAGCGATGTATCTGTGCAAAGAACTCATAAAAGGAATATCTTATCTAGAAATTGGCAGCTATTTTGGTGACAGAACTCACTCTACTGTCATAAATGCATGTCATAAAGTCGAAGATAATGTCAATGAAAGTTTTTACAAAATGTTAATACATAATCTTAAAGAAAATCTCAAAAAAAGTTAGTTTGTTACCAAAATGTAAAAGGTGTTCACAATGTTCATAACTTTGAACATTGAATTGCGTTTAATATAGCCAATGTTCACAATGTTCAAAGTTATGAACAAGTTATGAACAAGTTATGAACATATAACGCATTGAAAAAAACTCCATTTTTCGGGCAAAAGAAAAGTTATGAACATTGTGAACACCCCCTACTACTACTACTACTACTACTATTTAAACAAAATAGGAGCTGAAAAAATGCACATAACATGTGAAAGAAATCTACTCAAGAATGCCATTGATCAAGTTTCAAAGGCAATAACCAACAAGACCCCATTGCCCATTCTATCTAACATACTTTTTGAAACAGTTGAAGGTGAAAAGCTAAAATTAACAGCCTCATCTTTGGATATAGGCATAACTTGCTATATACCAACCGAAGATATAAGAGAATACGGAAGCACAACCTGTTCAGCCAAAGTTATAGCCGAAATAATCAACAACCTACCCTCTGGCTTAGTAAACCTAGATATAGATTCTTCTATAACTTCAGAATTAACAGTAAGTAACGAAACATCCGTTTTTAAAGTACTGACATTACCTAGTGAAGAATTTCCTAAGGGTATAAAACAAGAAGATTGTAAGTCCTTAGAGATACCTGCCAAAATACTCTATTCTTTTATAAATAAAACTATCATATCAGTAGCCGACTCTAGCGAATCCAGACCTATAATGCAAGGAATATCCATACTGTTTACAAACGACAGAATAGAATTCGTGTCAACAGATGGTAAAAGATTATCCAGAGCTACTTATAAATTTCAACAAGAACAAGATCAAGTTGAAAAACAGCAAATAATAGTACCTGGAAAAGCGTTAAACGATCTCTTAAAAGTTTTGAACAGAAGCGAAGAGATTAAGATACAGTATAATAAAACACATCTTTTTGTAACTTCTGAGAACCTAAGTTTCTTCTGCAGGCTACTAGATGGAAACTTCCCAGACTACAATAGAGTAATTCCAAAAGAGTTCAAATCAACTTGTAAAGTAGGAAGAGAATCACTCACAAATGCCATAAAGAGAATGATTATAATGGCTAAAGATAAAGATATTCCTAATGTTGTAAGATTTAGTTTTGAAGAAAATTCACTGATGCTAAATTCAGAAACTAACAGCGTAGGAAGTGCTAAAGAAGAAATTCCCATACTTTACAGTGGACAAAGTTTAAAAATATCATTCAACGGAAATTACATGTTGGACGCTTTAAAAATTTTGCAAGATGACGAAATAGTTTTACAATTGCAAGACGAAAAAAACAGCATGTCTATTTCTGAAAACAAAGATAATGAAGAATTTACTTACATCTGTATGCCAGTAAGGAGCAGATAACCCGTAAATTTACAAAAGTTATCGACTTTTGAACATAGTTATGAACATTTTAAGAGCGAGAGAAACTAACACACTCACGCTCTTTATTTTTTACTGTTGATTTCAAATAAATAAAATGCTAGAATCACGCAGAAATGAGTGCGCCGGTAGCTCAATGGATAGAGCGTTGGTCTCCGGAGCCAAAGGTTGTAGGTTCGATCCCTATTCGGCGCGCCAAACTTAGCAAAAATGAAAAAAGAAAAATTCATGTTAGAAGCCTTAAAAGAGGCCAATTTAGCTAAGGAAGCTGGAGAAATTCCAGTAGGTGCTATTGTAGTAAAAGACAATGCCATAATAGCTAGAGGACATAATCTTAGAGAATCTCTTTTAGACGTAACTTCTCATGCAGAAATAGAAGCAATCAGATCGGCTATAAAAATATTAAACAACTGGCGTTTAGAAAATTGCGATCTCTATGTAACATTAGAACCTTGTCCTATGTGTGCTGGTACGATACTGCAATCTAGAATAAAGAGAATCGTATTTGGGACTTACAACTATAAAAATGGCAGTGCTGGTTCAGTAATAAACGTTCTAGATTACCCAGGACTAGATTGGCAAACGCAGATCGAAAGTGGCATTCTAGCTCCTCAATGCCAAAACATATTAGACGAATTCTTCTCAATAAAGAGATTGTAAATTGTTGTGAATTGTTAAGTACAAACTTGACAAACAAAGACTATTATAAGATAATCACGGAGCAATTTTTGGAGAGATGGCAGAGTCCGGTTGAATGCACTCGACTCGAAATCGAGCAGGCGAGTGAAGCTCGTCTCGGGGGTTCGAATCCCTTTCTCTCCGCCATATTTTAGAGTTTTGCAACATTAAAAAGTAGCAAGACTCTATTTTTTTTGCTTTACCTATTGCTTTATTCTAGCATTTATGTTATAAAACGGAACGTTATCAACGCGGAGAGATGGCTGAGTTGGTTGAAAGCGCACGATTGGAAGTCGTGTAAGTGGGTGATCCCTGCTTCAAGAGTTCGAATCTCTTTCTCTCCGCCATTTACTTTTGAACCCAGAACACTCTCGAATGGGGGACTACGAACCCGGTCAGATGCGGAAGCAAGCAGCCGTAAGTTGATTCACCGTTGCGATGGTATCTTCTGGGTTCTTTTGCAAGAGGCTAACAGAAAGCGATGGCTGACATCCTTCCTCCATACACAGAAGATGAGAGAATGTTAGCAGGGTTGGTGTACCCACTCTGGCCGTTGGTGTGTCCTTTTATTTATTTTGGTCTGCACAAAGATGAGCCTTTCATTCATTTTCACGCTTTGCAAGCTCTAGCTGTAGGAGTGATCTCCATTGTAGGTTCCCTGGCTCTGACATTAATCGCTTATATTTTTTTGTGGATGTTGCCTACATCTTTTGTCACTCTTTCAGGATTTATGGGCATAGGCCTATTCTCGCTAGTGACCTTTATCTTTTTTCTTTGGTTTATGTTCGTCCTATACGTTGCCTGGAGAGCTAGTGCAGGAGAATTTTTGCGCCTTCCTTTTTTGGGAAAATGGGCCGAAGAGAAGATGCAAGATAATTTAGGAATCACTGAAAAAGATTACGCAACTGGTATTATTGGACAGAAGAAAGAAAAAAAGATCGATAACTTCGACTATGAGTCAGCTCTGCAAAATGCGGCCAAGAATGGAGATACTTTTGCTCAATCTGAATTAAACATGATGTTTGGTCAGAATTTAGAAGTCAGAGAACTTGAAGGCGATTATGAAACTTTAGAATATTCTAAAAAAGATTCTGGAGACATATCTAATTATTTACAGCCAGAACCTCAAGTTTCCTCAAATCTTCCCAAAACGACTCCACAAGCAAATACTGGTTTCAAACCTCGTGTTCCCACTCGAGCTAACACTGTAAATAGAGAACCTGCCAATGTTCAACAAAATGTTCAGCCCGATCAAGATGGTTTTAGGCCTTTGACCTCAACTTTAACGGGACAAAACAATCCTCAAAGATCACGACAGACTCCGGTTCCGCAACGCACCCAAGCTCCAGTTCCACAACAGACCAACATCCCCAAGAGACCTACAGTGCCTCCTGGATTTATTCCACGCAAACCACAGACACAGCAACAGCAACCACAGGAGAGCGAGTTTAAACCTGGCATAGTCTCTAAACCGACACCGCCGCCGCGTCAAGTCAATGGCAGGAGAACTTTCCAGTGGAAAGAGTTGAATGATTAAAAGATCTTTGACTGTACATCATTGAGTATTATTTTTTGACGTTTGCGATCTTTCAAATAAATATTGCGATAAACTTTTCTGATAATATCTCTGACTTCTGATAATTTTTTGTAGGAGCGATAGGTTATAAGGTAATCTATTGCCTCTTCGCTTATAGGCAATCTCAAATTTTTAGCTTCCCTCTTAGCTACTTTTAATCTAATGTCCTTATAATCGACGGCTTGGTTCACTATTCCAGAGTTGTACATTTCTGTTAAATGTATTCCTACAGCTTTAACCATATCATCGATAGTTAAACTTTGGGGTGGAGTTGTAGCACACATGCAGGCTAACTCTATGATCAGTCCCTTAATTTCATCGTTAATTGCGGTATCATGACAACGATTGATAAACTTCCAAATATCTTGACGTTTTTGTTTTTGCAATTTTCTCTTTATATTGTCATAATAATTAAAATTAACTTTAGGGAGATTTTTTTGCTCCAAAATCTCCAGAACTTCCTCATAAGTTATCCAGCATTGTTTGTTGAGATTCGCTAAAATTAGGCTGTCTATCTCCTCTTTTATGACTAAATAGCAAATATTACATAGACCGTCTTTTACTGTAGAACTGACAACCTTACAGCGTTGACAAGTCTGATAACCTGCCTGTTTATTTTCTTGGCGAATATTTTCAGTCAATTGCAAAAAACTTTTTAGACTATTTTCAGAATTTGGAAGATTAATACTCCTCGTACTTACCAAACTAAAATCAAATTGAGGAAGTTTTTTTACGGTCAAGACATTTAATCTAACTTTGTTTACATCAGGAAGTTCTTCTCGTATACGCCTCTGTATCATCTCCCAAGCCCAGCGAATATTTTCTTCAATTACACGACTAGAACAAATTACAGTCAAAACGTAACGTTCTCCAATTTTTTCAAAATTAGCAGGGGAGGTACGAGAAA
>JAFSXH010000082.1 GCA_017444165.1 bacterium
CCGGGCTTTGGCGAGAGGCTTTAGAGAGAAGGACTGCGCTAATAGATTCTCTTTTGAGGGAAAATACCGATGCTTACCGTCTCTTTTTGGGGAGTAATGAGGGACGGCCAGGCTTGACGGTGGATCGCTTGGGTGAGCTCCTCTTGGCTCAAGTCTTCTTCGATCCGCTCAACAAGGATGAAGAGGGTTGTCTCAAGGATTACGCTTCAGAACACTCCTGGCAATTGGTGATCTGGCCTAAGTATGATCGTCAAACAATGAAAGAGCGGAGTGAGTTGGCACGTAAGGGGATGATTGGGGAAGAGTTTAAGATCTGCAGAGAGCAGGGGCAGAAGTTTGCAGTCAGTCCACTCTCTTGTGGATATGATCCTTACATCTATTTAGATTTTCGCTGTGGCAGGCGTTGGTTGCGTCGAGAGGTGGAAGAGCGTCTGCAAAGTGGTTGTGAGTCGATAAGCGTTTTGAACCTCTTTGCTTATACTTGCAGTGCTGGCGCAGCTTGTGCGGCTTTGAGCGACAAGGTGAAGGTTACTAATGTAGATTTTGGCTTCTGGTGTCTGGATATAGGGAGAGTAAACGCCCGTCTCAATGGTGTTAAAGATGTTAATTTTCGCCTTTGGCACGAGGATTTTTTCCCTATAATACGCCAACTTTCTGGCTTAGGCCTTAAAGGCAGGGCCGCTCGTCATAAGTATATGCGCGTTGGGGTGGAAAAATTTGATCTGATAATTTTAGATCCGCCGACAGTCGCAAAAAGTCTCTTCGGCAAGGTTGATATTGTCAATGATTACCAGGCACTCTTCAAGCCGTGTTTGCTCTCTTTGAAGGAGGGTGGAGCCATTTTAGCGGTCAATCACAGCAACGATGTGAGTTTTGAACAGTGGCAAGAAGTTCTTTATAGCTGTGCCGATAAAACTGGAGTGCCTCTGCAAGGTTGTCAGTTGTTAAATTTAGAGGATGATTTCCCCAGTTTAGATGCTAAACATCCCGTCAAGGTAGTAGTTATTAGGATATAGTAATCATGATTGAAGCGTGTGATCTGTACATTCCAGAAATAGATAGAGATAAAGTCAGTCGATTAGCTAAGGAGTTCAATTGTTCAGAACTTTTAGCCCATCTGTTGATCAATCGAGGGGTAGTTTCTAAGGATGAGGTTGAGGCATATTTTAGGGCTTCTTATGATGATCTCTACGATCCCAAGAGCTATCCAGGCGTATCTGAGGCGGTCAAGATGATCGCCAAAACTATAAGCAAGGGTGAGAAGATCTTTATCTGTGGAGATTACGATGTTGATGGTATTGCCGCCACGGCTATCTTAGTTTTAGGTTTGCGCCGTCTGCACGCTCAAGTTGGCTGTCATTTGCCCCACAGGTTTAATGAGGGCTTCGGTCTCTCTAAGTTGGGGGTGGATTTGGCTAAAGAGTACGGGGCGAGTCTCTTAATTACTGTAGATTGCGGCTCTTCCAGTGCTGAAAATGTCGAATATGCTCGCAAGAGCGGTCTAAAGGTTATTATTACCGATCACCACCAGGTTGAGGAAAACTGTGCTAAACCAGATGCTTTTGTCAATGCTAATCTGTCTGGGCATAATTATCCCTTCTGTAAACTGTGTGGGGCGGGTGTGGCCTGGAAGTTGTTGAGTGCAATATTTGAAACTTTTTCTTTAGAAGCTCCTAACGATTTTTTGGATCTAGTCGCTTTAGCTACTCTGTGTGACATGGTTCCCATGAAGGGGGAGAATCGCACTTTGACTATGTTGGGTCTGCCAATTTTAGCTCGGTTGGAGAGGCCCAGTTTGAGAGTCTTAGCTAAATTCTGTAAGGTCAACCCTGAATCGATAAATTCTCAAACTATTGGTTTCTCATTGGGGCCGAAGTTGAATGCTTGTGGGAGGATGGAGACACCGCAGACGGCCTTGGATATGCTTTTGACTCATGATGAACAGGCCTGTATAGTCAAAGCGGAGCATCTCTTAGAGTTGAGCCAAGAGCGTCACGATGTAGAGTTGAGTACCCTCCAAGAGATAGAAGGGTTGCTTAGTAAACAAGATCTCAGCAATAAGAAGTGTATATTCATCTGTGGCGACTGGCATCAGGGGGTTATTGGTCTCTGTGCCCAGAGGTTGATGGACACTTATTTGAAACCCTGTTTTGTGGCTACTAATCGTGAGGGAAATATTGTCGGCTCGGCCCGAACTCCGCAGGGTGTGGATCTTTTACAGATTATGAATTTATGTAGCGATTGTTTGAGTAAGTATGGAGGTCACTATAACGCTGGTGGATTTACAATAATTGAAGGCAGAGTACAAGAATTTGCAGAGTCGTTAGAGAGGGCTTGCAGTTTGATCGATATTCCTAAGCCCAAAAAAAAGATCGATTGTATATTGCCTATCAGTGCTTTAAATACTTACTTGGTTAGGGAGCTGGAGCGATTAGAACCTACTGGAGAAGAGAACGACAAACCATTATTTTTAGCTCGTGGTGTGCGTGTACAGG
>JAFSXH010000083.1 GCA_017444165.1 bacterium
CATGGTGTTTTGGTCTGTGATAATTACAAACGCTTTATTGTTAAATATGTCCATTATGATGTGAGCGTCAAAAAGGGAGAACTCGTTCTGACTTCAGGGTTGGGCAATATTTACCCTGGTGGAATTGCTGTAGGCAAAGTAGAGAAGACTATGGCTGGAACGGAGGCCTTTGCTCAGGATATAAGTGTAATCTTAGAGGTTGATTTTGCTAAGATCGATAAAGTTATGCTGTTAAAAAAAGATCCTGTGAAATTACCTGCAACTAAAAAAAAGAAGTGAAATGGTCAAGAGCAGTTTAGAGACAATTATACTACTTTTACCGTTGATGATAGGGCTGGTCTTATGTGAATCTTCTCTGCCTGTAAGTTGGCCGCGTCCAGAAGTTTCTATACTCTTCATCTGTATAGTCGCTTTGCGCTGTGGCTCCCAGGCTGGATTAGCTATGGGTTTCTTAGCTGGTTTATTTTTAGGTCTACTCAGTTCGTATTCTGTGGGGGCGTTGACTATAACTTATGCTCTTTTAGGCTATTTTATAGGAAAATTTTTACATCCTTATAACAGCAGACCTCTGATATATTTTTTAGCTGTAGTTTTGAGTACGGTGGTATTAGGAGTTACACTGTATTTCTTTGGAAGGTTCGATATTTTGGTCCTACCCAAACCTCCTTTGGTGCGTGATTGGTTATTGAAAGTTTTACTCTGTAATATTATTTTTCTCTGGCCAACCTTGAAGATAACGGGAATTATTTTGGGAAATTATGTTTTTAGACCTTTAAAATTGGATTGTTAAAACTGTGTACGTAAAGAATTTGCGCTTAATGCTGGGACTGTTTGCCATTTGTATGGTAATTTTATTCAGCCGTTTGATTTATATGCAGATCTTCTCTAATCAATTTTATGAGAGTCGGGCTGATAAAAATATGCGTCTCAATTTTCCACTCAAAGCTAGAAGAGGAATGATCTTTGATAGATGCGGTCGAGTGTTAGCGAGGAATAAATCTATATTTGCTCTCCATTTTTTATCTTACAAATTTAGTGATCCAGAGGGTGAATTTCGTAAATTAGCTGAGTTTTTACAGATTCCTGAGGCTAAGATTAATAAAGTTGCTTTAGAAATTAAGAAAAATCCTCAAGAAGAGGCCCTGATTTTAGAAAATTTCGATGATGTAACCTTAGCCAAGTTTGTTGAAATTTCTGATAAAGGTGGATGTCGTCTGGAGGAGACGGCTCTTAGAGTCTATCCATATGGCAAAAATGGAGCGCATATTTTAGGATATGTAGGTGAAATAGATGGAGAGGAGTTAAAAAAACGCGAAGATCAAGGATATGTTATTGGTGATACTATAGGCAAAGATGGGGTTGAGTTATCTCATGAAAATATTTTGCACGGCAGATCAGGTTGGCGCACAGAGAGTGTCAATATTCTAGGTGAGGCCACTGGTTCTGTTAATGAAGAACAAGCTGTAGCAGGACGCGATATTTATCTATCCATAGATATGGAATTGCAAAAGTATACTGAGGAAGTTTTGAGGGATATTCTCAATAGATTAGCTTACAAAAACGGAGAGCGTTCTGGTGGAGCAGTTGTAGCTATAGAGACTGACACTGGCTTTGTTAGAGCTATGGCTAGTTTGCCTAACTATGATCCAAATGAATTTGTACGTGGAATCAGTACCGATAGATTTAATAAATTGATTAATGATCCGTGTGCTCCTTTACTCAACAGGTCTGTACACAGTGCCTATCCACCGGGATCGACTTTTAAGTTAGTCACGACATCGGCTTGTTTACAAGAGAAGATAATCTCTCCTCACAGTAGTTTTTATTGTGAAGGTAAGTATGAAGTAGCAGGTTTGCCGTTTTTTTGTTTTGTGCGCACAGGCCACGGTCCTTTGAACTTGACTGAATGTTTAGGATATTCATGTGATGCTGTTTATTACGAAATTGGGCCTAAATTGGGTATTGATCGCTTAAAGAAATATGCCAATGCTTTTGGATTGGGAGAGAAGACAGGCATAGATCTGCCTGGTGAAAATAGCGGTCAAATACCGACTAAAGATTGGAAGTTTAAGAATTTTGAGGAAAAGTGGTTCCCTGGTGATGATGCTAATTCGGCTATTGGACAAGGATTTGTGACAGCTTCTCCTTTGCAAATGGCTATGGTCGCTCAAGCTGTGGCTAATGGAGGTAAAGTTTACAAGCCACAATTATTAGAGCGCATTGGCAAAGATAATGGGGGAACGCTCAAGGATGCTGTAGTTAGAAAGCCAATTCTATTGCGTCAACTGCCCATTGATACTGAGTTTTTTCAGGATATTGCGCGTGGAACGAGAGCTGCAGTTGAGTACGGTACAGCTGCCAAGAGTGCTTGTTTTTACATAGGTGCGGCTGGCAAGACTGGAACAGCGGAGAATTCACCCACTGAGGATAATCCGCGCGGTTTGAATCATTGCTGGTTTGTGGGGTTTGCTCCTTATGCTAATATTGATGATTGGAAAGCTCCTGGATTGACTGTAGCCGTATGTTTAGAAAAATCTGGCGGCTATGGAGGAGAGATAGCTGCACCAGTAGCGGCCCAAGTTTTGAGTAAGTGGAATAGTATGTACACTTCCAAAAAAAATAATCCCTAAAGAGGAAAAAGGCTCAAAATCAAAAAATGCGGGCAAAAGTCTGTACACATAAAAAGCAGAGGTTTGAGCAGTGGATTCTAAGGATAAAGTCAGCAGAAAAACTACAAGTTCAGGCTTAGAGTACGGTGATGGCAGAGATTCTTTACTCTCTCAAGGCTCTTATGCGCGGACTGAAGAAGGATATTTTCAAGGTAGTGAGTTTTCTGTGGACGATTTAAGACAATATAGTGATGAGAGAGCTTGTATTAAGGTCATTGGTGTAGGGGGAGCTGGTTGCAATGCTGTGGACAGCATGTTTGAAGAGGGTATCCCAGGGGTGCAATTTGTCTCCATCAATACCGATGAACAGTCTTTGAATAAGTGTGGTACAGACGTACGTATCCAGATCGGTAAGGTTTGTACACGCGGTTTAGGTGCGGGGGCTGATCCTGAGATTGGGCGCAAGGCCGTAGAGGAAAATAAAGAAGAGATTCAGCGCGAGATTGATGGAGCGGATATGGTCTTTATCGCTGCTGGTATGGGTGGTGGTACTGGTACTGGTGCAGCTCCTATAGTGGCCAGTATTGCTAAACAATCTGGTGCTTTGACTGTGGCTATTGTCACAAAGCCTTTCTTCTTTGAGGGCAACAAACGCAGAAGAGTTGCAGAAGAGGGAATAGAGGTTCTGCGCAAAGAGGTCGATGCTATAATTATTGTGCCTAATGACAGTATTTTGCAGGTGTTGACAGAAAAGTGCAGTCGCTTTGAGGCTTTTAATCTTTCCAATGATGTTCTGCGCAGTGGTGTTAGGGGTATTTCCGAGATCATTACCGCCTGTGGTGAGCAAAATGTCGATTTCGCTGATGTACGCACAATTATGGCTAACAAGGGTTCAGCTATGTTAGGTATCGGTGTGGCTTCTGGCGAAAATCGCGCTGAGGAGGCGGCTCGTGGAGCTATCCAAAATCCTCTCTGGGAGGGTGATATTAACGGGGCCACTGGTGTACTCTTCAATGTTGTAGCCTCTAGTAATTTCTCTATGCAAGAATTACAAGCTGCGGCTAATATTATTTATGAATCTGTGGATCCTGAGGCTAATATTATCTTCGGTTCCGTCACCGATGAAAATATGGGAGAAGAAGTGCGCATAACTGTAGTGGCCACTGGTTTCCCTGAGCATATAGAAGAGGTCGCAGAGGGTGAAGAGGTATTTCCTTTTGGTAGCTCTTCCCGAGAAGAAGTGGAGTTCCCCGCAAGTAATTATTCTAAGGGTGTGCGCGAATCTGGCGATACTTTTGAACCTCTTATGCACAATCGCAGTCGTCAGTTTTAAATTGCGGAAAGAGAGGAGTAGATATGGTAGCTATCACCCTTGCTTTGCGCAATGTATGGCGTAGGCGTGAGCGCAGCCTTCTGACTCTGGTCGGTGTTTTGTTGGCCGTGGGTACTTTTGTTGCCATGGTTTCCTTGGCTGAAGGTATGTATCGCAGGGTTTCGCTCGAGTTGGACGGGCGAGCGGTAGATATATACGTTGTACCCAAGACAGCTGCTCCTCTGCCCACTGGTCCTGTGGGTACTATAGGTATGACCTCTGATACAATAAATGTCAGTTGGTTAGAGAAAATTAAAAAACTAGAGAATATCTCCGATGTCTGTCCGATTGTGCGTGCTCAGTGGACGGGCAAGAAGGGGATGATTATGACTCTGGGTATTGATGGAAGTAAATGGCGGACATTTATGCCCGACTTGCAGAATGTTGAGGGTGAGACGCTCTTGACTGGCAACAGGGTCGTCCTCGGTCAGGGGGTGGCCACTAGTGAAAATTTGAAAATTGGCGAAGAACTCAAAAGTGGTCAGACTTCTTACAAGGTCGCTGGTATCGTGGCGGCTGGGGCTGGTTTTCAGGACTACTTCGCTTATATACCTATACAATCAGCTTATAAGTTTACTGATGGTAAGGGAGCTTCCGAGGTTTGGGTAAAGCTTAAAGATCCTCACCGTGTTAGTGAGGTGGTGCGCGTTATTGAGGGCATGAAGATTCCTGGAGCTAAGATACTATCGCGCAAGGATTATTTAGGTACAGCTAACGATTATATACAGTATGCTTGGTATTTGCAGTTTGCCGTCTCGGCTATAGGCGTTTTGATCTCTATTACCGCAGCCATGAATACCATGCTCATGTCCACTTACGAGCGCATGCGTGAGTTCGCTACTCTCAGAGCTATTGGGGCTCCTCGTAGTACTGTTGTGGCCATGGTTATGACGGAATCTATCATCCTTTCAGTTTCAGGTGGCATTTTAGGTATAGTCTTCGGTATTATTGGTTCTGGTTTGGTCAATCGTTTGGTTGTGGTTATTTTGCAATTGCCGTTCCCTTTGGCTTCAATAACTGTCCCCTTGATTGCTGAAGCCATTGCTTTATCTGTTTTTGTAGGTGTTGTAGGAGCGGCTATTCCCTCTGTGTTAGTGTGGAAGATAAATATTGTCAATGGACTGAGGTGGGAGTAGTGAAAGTTGAATTGCGAGGGGTACATAAGTATTTTGAGGCTCGCAGTGGGCCTGTAAAGATCTTGGAAAATGTCAACTTAGTTGTGCCTCACGGTGATTTTGTCTCTATCATGGGCCCTTCAGGTTCTGGCAAGACTACTCTCTTGAACATGATCGGTTGCATCGACAATCCCAGTTATGGCAAGGTTCTTTTAGATGATCGTGATACTAGTGTGGCTAATGAGTCTATTCGCGAGCAGGTTAGGTTGCGCCATGTGGGGTTTATCTTCCAAAGTTATAATCTTTTGCCAACTTTGACAGTCTTAGAAAATGTACTTTTGCCTATGCAGCTTTCCGAACAGGTGAGGTCTCGTAAAGAAGAAATTGATCAGGCTATGGCTTTGTTAAGGATTGTCGGTTTGGATGCTAGAGCTAAGGATTCAGTTCTCAAACTTTCTGGTGGTCAGCAACAGAGGGTTGCCATAGCTAGGGCACTCTCTAATTTGCCTGGTTTGATCTTGGCTGATGAACCTACGGGCAATCTCGATGAGCGTTCTAGTAAGGAGGTTTTGGACGTATTTAGGACAATTAACGAAAATCAGCGCATCACAACGATAATGGTTACTCATGATTCTAAGGCAGCTAGTTTTGCTAAGAGGGTTCTCTATTTAGAAGGGGGCCATTTAGCTCAACATCACGCCATCTAGTAGCCATAAGAAGGAGGAGTTATTTTGATTATTTGTATGCAGTGCGGCCATCAAAATGAGGGCAAAAATCCTAGAAATTGCGAGAGTTGCGGAGCTGTTTTGCCACGTATGGATACTTCTTCTGTGGTGAGGGTTGAGGAGCGTTCTGATCGCTTGCGTGAGTTCTCTGAAGCGATTGAAAAGGTGCGCTCTGGAGCGTGGGGACGTGAGGATTTTGATAAGTTTATCCATGGCCTCTACGATAGGTTAGTTGCTTTGCGTGCTGGTATTGAGGGAATTATTACGGACAATGAGTATCAGGAGTATGCTTCTGAAGAGGTACAGTGCGGCATAGAGGGGATGAATTTATATGAGGCTGGTATGGTAGAGATGTCTCTTTACGGTGAAGATGGAGATTTAGCCCACTTAGATAGGGGTATGGATAATATTGTTAAGGGTAACGCCATGCTCAATGAAGCTAAACGTCTCAATCGTGCTGGTCGTCAGGCTTTGGCAGAGATGTGGGAAGCTGAGTTGATGGATTGATTTTTTGTTTAGTTCTTGCACAGTATTTTTTCTGTGTTAGAATCCGTGTTGATAGCTTTTACTTGTCAGTGATTTTTAGGAGGTAGCAAATTGATTTTTTGTGTACAGTGTGGCCATCAAAATGATGATAGCGAGCGCAGTTGTGTAGAGTGCGGAGCTCTGTTGCCGCGAGCCAATTATGGTATGGATTTATCTGATTCTTCTTCGTCTTCTTCTTTGGAGTTAGAGACAGGAAGGGTACGTCAATTTGCTGATGCTGTAGAAAAAGTTCGCTCTGGCGAGTGGAGTGTGGATGATTTCGGAGCCTTCATAAATCATATGTATGAACTCCTCAGTAATATGAGAGCTGGTATTGAGCAGGATCTCATTGATATGGGTTATGAGGAATTTGGGGCCGAGGAAATGGAGTGCGGTCTCGAAGGTTTGGAGCTCTTCGATGTAGGTATGGTGGAGATGAGCCATTACTGTGAGGATGAGGATGAGGGACACCTCGCTGAGGGCATGGAGAGCATAGTCAAGGGCAATGAGAAGATTCACGAAGCTAAGTGCAAGAATCGCTCTGAGCGCAAAGGTTTTGAGGCGGACTGGGCTGTCTTTTAGTGAATTTTGAAACAATTTTAGTTACAATTTGGTCGGCATTTTTGTGGTTGGTCGCGTTTATGCTGGCCTTTTTGTTGTTGCCCGTTCTCTCTTCGTGGCCTTGGCAGGTGGGGCTGATATGTGCCATTATTTGCTGGCTGAGTCAGTTTATCTTTGGTGAAAGGTTGATATTGAGCCTTTTGGCTGTCAACAAAGGACAAAAGACGGACGAAGGGATGATTGTTCCTGGTGAAGCTCCTTTTGTATGTGTTATAGGTTCAAAGGCGCAGGTCGTTACTACTGAGTCCTTTAAAAAACTTGAAGAGTCGAATAGGTTAAATATTAAAGATCTTTTACAAGAACGTTGGCGAGGGTGGCGCGGAGCGGTTTATACTTCTTTAATAGCTTATCCCTGTTTATTACACGCTTTTGCAGCCGTCACCGCAGATTACGGACGGGTACGCTATTCGCAGGGGCCTCTGTGGTATTTGGGGCGTTTTTTAGATTATCTGGCTAATTATTTGGAGATGCCTCTGCGTTGGGGAGAGTCTAGATTTAAAAGCCCTGCCGAGGGAGGAACACTAGAGATTACTTTAAGTAAAACGTCCAATTTACCGATTTGGATGAGTGATCTCGATCTGCTCTCTGTGGTGAACTTTGCTAGAGCTAGGAGAAGGATGGTTTGGAGCTGGAGTCAAGGAGACAAGGATTGTCAATTGCTTCCTCCTTCCGTTGTGAAACCTAGTGTAGGTTTGTGGATCCCCTGGTTATTATTCTTTATTATGTCGTTTTGGGCGATCTTCGCTGGTGGCTTATGGGGTTCTCCTCTGTTGTTTTTAGGCTTGGGGTATATTATCAAAATTAAAGGGGAGTATGGAGATAAAGACGATTTTTGTTATGAATCGATAAGTTTGCGAGGTAAGATTGCTAAAGAGTCTACACCTGGCTTAGAGGATGTTTGGGTTGAGTGTGAGGGCGGAACTTTTTTTAAGTTAGCCAACGGTGTAGGGGGAAAGTTCGCGGAAGGGGATGAGGTTGAGGTTGAAGGTTGGAGGGAGAGTGCTTCTCTTTGTATTGTAGTTAGGAGTATACGTTCGGATAAGTTGGCCTTTAAGTATTCTCCGCAAACTTGGCGGTTGTTTTTGCCGCGCTTTTTTGTCTTTGCGGGGACAGTTTGGTGTGTGTTGCAACTTATAAATTGGTAAGTTGTGTCTGAAGTTGTGTCCTGTATGTTTTTACGTTGTAAGCCTGATATGTTGTGTTTGTGTTGGGCAGTTGTGACTTTTTGTTGTGCCTCCGCTCTGCGCTTCGCTCCGAGATGTCGGCTCCCCAAAAAGTCACAACTGCTTTTCAAAGTCAATGTTTCTGCAGTTTGGTTTTAAGTTTATTCGGGCTTGCATAGGTAATATTACAAATATAGAGAAGCAGGGCGGAGTAAATTCTGCCTGATGGCTTGAGAGATTATGATGGATTTAGCAAGTATTGTTGGTAAGGAAGCACCTCCTAAGGGGCACAAGATTTTATTCAAAGAGTTCTTCTCAGAAAAAGTAGTCTGTATGCGGGTTGAGGCCGCTATGATTGCTAAAGAGCGCAAACCTGGTCAGTTTATTATTGTGCAGACTGATGTAGAGTACGGTGAGCGCATACCTTTGACTATTGCCGATGCTGATGTTGAAGAGGGTTCGATTACTATCGTCTTCCAGATTATGGGCAAGAGTACAGAAGAGCTCAGCCACTTTGAAGTTGGCGATTATATTCCCGTAATTACTGGTCCTTTAGGTCATCCTACCCATATTGAGAACTTTGGCCGTGTGGTGGCTGTGGGCGGCGGTATAGGTTTGGCTCCGCTCTATCCTATCGTACAGGGACTCAAGAAGGCTGGCAATCACGTAACGGTTATTGCTGGTGCACGCAACAAAGATCTTTTGATCTTCGAAGATAAGATGAAGGCTATCGCTGATGAATATGTTATCGTTACGGATGATGGTTCCTATGGCCGTAAAGCTCTGGTAACTGAGCCTTTGAAAGAGTTCTGTGAGCAAGATCCTAAGCCCGATATGGTTATCGCTATCGGCCCGCCAATTATGATGAAATTCTGTGCGGCTACTACGAAGCCTTACGGAGTCTATACCTTGGTCAGTCTCAACACCATTATGATCGACGGTACGGGAATGTGCGGCTGTTGTCGTGTCACTGTTGATGGAAAAATTAAATTCGTCTGTGTAGATGGCCCAGAATTTGATGCCCATTTAGTCGATTTTGACAATATGAGCAAGCGTTTGGCTTCCTTCAGAGAGCAAGAAACTGAGGCTAACAATCACACTTGCCGCTTTAGGGCCGCTTTGAAAGAGATGGAAGAAGCTCAAGCCTAATATTTATTTTTATTTTTGAAGAAAGATTTAAGGAGATTGCTTTATGCCTCGCTTTCATGAAGATCCGCAGATTTTAAATGCTAAAGCTGTTGAAATTGTTAAAGATTTAGTCGCCAAAGAGAAGGTTACTCCCAAAGATCGCATGGCTATACCCGTGCAGAAGCCTGCCGTTTTAGATCCTTTACAGCGTTCTCGCTGGCAGGAAGAGGTAGAGAAGACCTTTACACCCGCTCAAGCTGTCGCTGAAGCTAATCGTTGCTTGCAGTGTAAGAACACCCCTTGCGTTAAGGGTTGTCCTGTAAATATTAACATTCCTGGCTTTTTGAATTTGGCCGCTCAAGGCAAGTTTGCTGAGGCCGTGGCTGTAATTAAAGAGTCTAGTCTTTTGCCCGCTATTTGCGGTCGTGTCTGCCCTCAAGAGCGTCAGTGCCAGGAAAATTGTACTGTGGGTAAGAGTAAGAAAGATGTCGCCCAAGCTGTATCTATCGGCAAGGTTGAGCGTTTCTTGGCTGATTGGGATGCCGCCAACAATAATGGAGCTATGGAGATTAAGCCCGAATCTGGCCACAAGGTAGCCGTTATCGGTTCTGGCCCTGCTGGTTTAGTCGTAGCCGCCGATTGTCGTCGTGAGGGCCACGAAGTACACGTCTTCGAAGCTCTCCACAAGTTGGGTGGCGTGTTGCGCTATGGTATTCCTGAGTTCAGGCTTCCTAAGTCAGTCGTCGACAGTCAGATCAACGCTCTGCAGGCTATGGGCGTACACTTCCACACCAATTATGTAGTCGGTCGCACTCGCCAATTGGCCGATATGCTCAAGGAAGATGGTTTTGAAGCCGCCTTTATCGGTGTCGGTGCTGGTCTGCCTATATTCATGGGTATTCCTGGTGAGGATTTAGTCGGTGTCTGTACCGCCAACGAGTACCTGACCCGCGCCAACTTGATGGGCTGTATCTATCCTGGCAAGAACGATACCCCTATGTATCGCTCTAAGAAAGTGGTCGTCTTAGGTGGCGGCAACGTGGCTATGGACTCTTGTCGTATGGCCAAGCGTTTGGGAGCTGAGGAAGTTACCGTGCTCTATCGTCGCAGTCGCAGTGAGATGCCCGCTCGTCGTGAAGAGGTTCAGCACGCTTTTGAAGAGGGCATTAGATTCTGCTTCTTGCAGAACGCCTGTGCCGTCAATGGTGATGAGAAGGGCCACGTCAAGTCTGTGACCGTTCAGAAGTATGAGTTGGGTGAGCCTGATGCTAGTGGTCGCCGTCGTCCAGTGGCTATTGAGGGCGACACTTATGAGCTTGAGTGTGATACCGTTTTGATCGCTATCGGCAACAGCTCTAATCCTCTCTTGACCTCTTCTACCGAAGGTTTGGAAGTGAACAAGAAGGGCAACGTTATCGTTGATGAGGCTACTGGTAAGACCAGCTTAGACAATGTTTACGCTGGTGGTGACATCGTTCTCGGTGCGGCTACAGTTATCTTGGCTATGGGCGAAGGGCGCAGAGCTGCTCGTTCGATTAATGAGCTTTTAGCCAACAAGTAGTTTTTCTTTAGTGTAAATGCAGGGCTTCGGCTAGAAGAGGCCCTGCGTTTTTGTAAGTTGTGGTTGCAAAACTTCTTTTTAGG
>JAFSXH010000084.1 GCA_017444165.1 bacterium
AGGGACTTCCTTTGGATATTAAACGTACTGGCAGTCGTTCTACTGGCAGTAATGAGTAGTTTTTTTCATTAGTTCAAATAGTAAGTAAATCAAGATAATATGGAGGCATACAGGCTTGTATATTCCTAAAGGTAACGTATTAATTGAGGATGAGCGTTTGTCTTTTTCTGATGTGAGAGAGATGCAAGCTAACTTATCTAATGATGGTTTTACAGGATATGTAAAATTCACTTTAGATACTTCGTGTGCTTATTTCCTATATAGTGATGGCGCAATTTGTCAGTCTTTAGAGATTGATAATGATACTAACTTGATCACAATGCAAAAAGAAGAGCGAATGGTAAATCGTCTGCGTTTGGCTAACGATCTGATCTGTTCTACTTATGTGACCTCTAAGAGTGTTGTTTCAGTCTTGTCAGGCTTGTTTGCTGTTCAACCTCTTTACGTGGATTATGAAGCTCGGAAGAGAGATCTGCCGAGAGTTTTAGAAAAATTGCAAAGTGGTGGTTATACTGGTCTTATAAGCATGTCTACTGTAAAAGGTACTTATTATCTGGCTATTAACAGGGGTGAGATAATTCGCGATCGCTTCTGTTACTATTATGGAGAGATCCTTTGTGGCAGTGAAGTTGTAGATCAGTTACTCAATTTTGAATTTGACGGTGATTCGGCTACTGTTAGTGTCTACGTTGAGAGGGCAGAGGAGATCGAAAACAAGAAGAAGATAAAAGAAGATGAGCTGAACAAGATTAAGCCTTTCATCGTTAAAAATGACGGTGGTTTCTTGAGAGCTAACGACGTTGTTAAGGTTGATAACTATATAATTCGTGAGTGGGACGTTGATGCGCGGGCTTCTTTCTCTGTGGAGATTGAAACTGCCGATGGTTCCGTTTATGAGTATAAGTGTCAGGGCGGCAGTAAGTTTAGTGATAAGGCTGGTCTAGCCCCCGCAATGATGAAGAAGATGGGACTTTCCGAAGGAGATACCATTTATATTCGTCCTCTATAGGAAGATTTTGTTTTAGTGTGGGAGCTTTAGGAGGAGCGTATGGCTGAAGAAGTTAGTGGCTTTTTACAAAATTTTCGCCGCATAGATGGTATTTTAGGATCATTTGTTCTTGATAATAGGGGAGAGATAGTATCTATAGATGCGGAAGAAGCTCTTAAAGGGGAGGCGTGCATCTCTGGAATGGGGCTAATGATCTCTGAAATTTGCATGATCGCTCGAAAGATGGGTGTAGGTGATATTGAGCGTCATCATGTAGCTTTTGCTGATAAGCAGTTTATGATTGAGTCTTTGAATGGTGGCTTCTTCCTCGTGATATGTATGACTGAGGACAGTTCGAGTCAAGGGCGAGTGCGCTTAGAAATTCGCAAAAATAAGAAGAGCCTAGAAAATGCTCTGGCGGTTTAGGCAAATTTAAGTGAAATAGTGAGGCCAAGTTTTTCATGGAAATTATGACTACTCTGGAGAGACAGATCCAAAGAAATCGTCGTTTGCTGGAAAATGATCCTGGAAATTTGGATCTGATGCTTACTTATGCGCAGGACTGTTTGCGTCGTGATCTACGTTACGAAGCGTTGATAACTTTTCAAAAGGTCTTGGAGCATAAAGATTCACCTGAGGCTAGATTGTCTTTGGCTCGCATTTACTACTTGCAATCTCTTTATGATGAATCGTATGTAGAAATACGCAATTTACTAAAAATCGATCCTGTCAATATAGAGGGACACGCTATACTGCATATTCTCAAAGATAAGGAGGAAGTTCCTGAAGATTTAGCTCCTCATCTGTCTTTTGTTCCTTCTCGTGGTGATTTGAATGATGCTGTTATTCGTACGCAAAATGAGAGGGATCTTTACCGTCGTGAGGTGCAAGAGTATGAGTTAGTTATAGCTAAGAACGAAGATCCTTCTCCTATTTTACTTTACAATGCTCGCGAAGCTCAAAAAAGAGTAGATCGCACTAATGATTTTTTGGAAGTACTTGGTCGTTGGGAAAATTCTGCTATTGATCTTCCAGATGTACATTCTGTGGCAGAGAGTGAAGATGGTAAAGAGAGCAAATCTTCTAAGCGTAAACGTCGCAAAGACAAGCACGCTAAGAATCAGCAGGATAAGGATCATAAGGTTGCTCCTGCCGCTGAGGTTGTCGAACCTGTGATTCAAACAGCTAGCGAATTAGTTGTCGAGAATATTGAACAACCAGTCGAAATTATTGAGCAACCTTCTGTAGATGTTGTTGAAGCTGTAGTTGAGCCTGTAAGTGAGGGAACAGCAACAGAATTGGTGAGTGAACCAGTTGGTGAGATAGTTGAACAATCAGTTATAGATACTGCTCAAGTGCTTGGGACGACTGAGATTGAGTTTGAGCCTATTGATGAAGAGACTTTGCTTAGGGAAGAGCTCTTTGCAGAGCCTTTAGATAATCTATGTAGAGTTAAGGGCAATGTGCGGGCGATGATTATTTCTGCTGATTATCGTTTAGCTACTATGTCTGGAGATTTTGAAGATACCATAGAGATAGTCACTTCTATCAGCGATTGGTTGAAAATTGCGCGTGAGAACGGAGGCAAAGAGCTCTTTTCCTGGACCTGTGAAGGTAAGAATGGTGTTTTAATCTTCCAAGAGATCAAGGATGGGTATGTTTTAGTGGTTGAGGGAAGATCTATAACTTTAGGTGTTTTGCGTCAGAGAGTTGAGCGTTGTCGCGGAGAGTTGTTGGCAATTTGAGCTAAATTGCAGAGTACAAAAAAATGCCAGCCACGCCCTGTATTTTGGGAGTGGCTGGCATTTTGTTTGAGTGCTAATTGTTAGAGGCTAACATTGTGTCAGTGTCGGGGACAACATTCTCACGATTAGCGTAGAAGACGAAGTTTCCATCAGGATGCTGAGGAGCGTTGTTCATTGCTTCTTTAGTGGTAGTACGCAAAGCTCCAGTGGCAGGATCGGCAAAGGTGACAGTATCCCCTTCAGTCTTTACAATAGTGACGATATGGCCGCGTCCAGAGGGAGAAAATTCTGGTCCGTTGAGGGCTACAATGACAGGGGTTTTTTCTTTGTTGACTTTGTGATCGATGAGTTCCCAAGAGGAAGCATTGAGGTCGCCGCCGTCCTTCCAGGAATAACCTGCCTTGTTACATTCGGCATTCAAACCGTTAAGCAATTCAAAACCGTAACGACTGTTGATATCGTGATCAGTAAGGTTTTGACCTGTCAAAGCATTGACGGCCATAGCTACGCTGGTTTGACCACAAGAGACGGGGGTATTTTGAGCCAAAGGCTGTAAACCCATCTCTCCTAAACGGGTTGCACCGAAATTGGAAGGATCAACTGAAGTAGAGTTGTGATTTACAAAGTTCCAAATTTGCGGATTTATTCCCTGAATGTTATTTAAATTTACACTTTGAGACTGAGGTTCAGCCAGAGCTTTGGGGACGGGCACTTGACTGGCTTGATCCAACAAGCGTTCAAAATTAGCCGAATTTATAGCTGGTCCCTGGTCGAAACGCTTCTCAATTTGCTCGATACGATTCATCGCATGTTGAATATTGTTGAGCATATCTGATCCTCCTAAAACGCCACTGTATAGCAAGATATTACTATATATCTTCTTTTTATAAAGTTAAGATATTTTAAAAAAAGATTAATTTTGGAGCCTTAAAGATCAATGTAAATTTGTGTTGTAAGTTTACTTTGTAAGGTTATTTGAAAAGAAGTGATATATAAAGTTGTAAACTGCTAGATCAATTACCATCATTGAGTATGCGATGTGATCGTTATAGAGAGGGAAGGCTGTAAATAGGCTAGAAGGCGCAACTCAAAAATTTTACTAGATGGATTTTTTAAAAAATATGAGAAGAAAAATTAATGTTGATGAGATAGAAGGTAAGGAGTTGAATGACGATATTGTTACAATACGGGGAGGTTTGAGAGACGGTGAAGTTTATGAGAAATTGTTAGAGGGGTTTTGGGAAAACTTTGAGAGACATGTCAGCGGTGGGGATGTTCCGCTTGATGAAAATGCTACAGAGGCAGAGATAGAAGAGCGGCGTTTTCAGAAGTTGGAAAAAGAGGAGTTTGTTCTTTTACCTGTGACTGACATGGTTATATTCCCTAATAGTATCATACCTGTCTCTGTAGAGTCTCCGAGTGCTATAGCGGCTGTAGAATACGCTATGGAGCATGAATCACTTTTATTGATGATCACGAGGAAACATGGAGAGAACGATAGTTTTACTAAGGCTTCTTTCCATAAAGTTGGATGTGTCTGTGCTCCTGTGCAAGCTATACGTATTCCTGGTGGTGGTTTTAAATTGATAGTTCACGGTATAGTTAGGGCCAGTATTAAAAAATTTATTAAGCGTGAACCTGTAGCTAGAGTCTCTGTCGGGGTGGTTAGAGATGTTATTAGCAATCCCAAAGAGCTGGAAGTTGTCTCTGATATAATTTATCATCAGTTGACTGTTGCTATGGAAAATAAGTTGCCTATGCCTTTTGAGTTTTTGTTATCAATGAGAGAGACTCAAAAGCCCTGGAAGATGATAGATGGAATTCTTCTCTTTCTGAATGGTAATGTCAAAGAAAAACAGGCTATTTTGGATGATGCTAATATTGTGAGCAGGTTGCACAAAGTGGCAGCTCTTCTCTCTAAAGATATTGAGATTCTCAAAATTGAAAAAAGATTGCGTCGTAAGACAGAAGATGAGCTCATGCGGGGCCAGAAAGAGTTCTATTTGCACCAACATATGAAGAGCATCCGAGAGGAATTAGGTGAAAGTGTCGGTGCAGATGAAGATGTTGAAAAGTACAAAGAGGCCATCTCTGCTAGTAAAATGGAGGGAGAGGTTCGCGAACATGCTGAACGCGAAGTAGCTCGTTTAAGTCGCATGTCTACGGCTTCACCAGATTATGATGTTGTTTGCAATTATCTGGATAGGCTCTTGAGTATTCCTTGGGGTAAGTATACCGAAGATAGCACTGACATTAAGAGTGCTTGTAAGATTCTCAATGAAGAACACTATGGGTTGGAAGAGGTAAAAGATCGCATTTTAGAATTTTTGGCGGTGCGTTATCTCAAAGAGGATAATCATGGATCTATTTTGTGTTTTGTTGGGCCTCCAGGAGTGGGTAAGACCTCTTTGGGCAAATCGATAGCCAAAGCGATGAATCGCAAATTCCACCGCGCTTCATTGGGTGGCATGCACGACGAAGCCGAGATCCGCGGTCATAGGCGCACTTACATGGGTTCCATGCCAGGGCGTATAGTCCAGGCCCTTTGTAGTGTTGGCACTTTAAACCCTGTGTTGATGCTCGATGAGATCGATAAATTGGGTAAAGATTATCGTGGCGATCCAGCAGCGGCTCTTTTAGAGACTTTAGATCCAGAACAGAATTGTGCTTTCAAAGATAACTACTTTGGAGTTCCTATCGATCTTTCTTCCGTTTTTTTCATTATGACTGCCAATACTGTTGATTCTATTCCTCCAGCTCTGCGTGATCGCATGGAGATAATTCGCATTCCAGGTTACACCTCTCAAGAGAAGTTTGAGATAGCTAAGCGTTTTTTGATAGATAGACAGCGCGAAAATTGTGGTTTAAATCCTAAACAGTTCGCTTTAGAGGATGACTCTGTGAAGTGCATCATAAAGGAGTATACCAAGGAAGCTGGAGTGCGCAATTTAGAGAGGGAGATAGGCAAATTAGGACGCAAGATCGCTCGCGAGGTGGTGGAGGGTAAGATTAAAAAGAAGAGGGCCGCTCTCACTGTTGAGGATGTACACAAGATTTTAGGTGTACCACGTTATTTAGACACCGACAAGATAGAAAAAGATCCATTGCCAGGGGTCGTGCAGGGATTATCTTGGACTCAAGCTGGAGGGGAGACTTTAGTTATTGAAACTAATGTTATTCCTGGACGTGGTAAGATAACTTTGACGGGCAATTTAGGTCATGTTATGAAAGAATCTGCTCGCGCAGCCATTACCTGGAGC
>JAFSXH010000085.1 GCA_017444165.1 bacterium
AGACTTCCTATCGACACTCATTACTTTATCGACATAAGTAGAGAAATAATCATCAGGAAGATCGTAAAGTTGCATCTCCAGGATACGACTGGCCAATTGAGATCCCGTCTCAAAGCTCTTAGGATAGCCATAGCAGATGTACTTCTTAGTGCGATCTAACTCATCCTCAGGCAGAGGCTCTTTCATGGCACGAAGCTCTTTAAAGATCTCTTTGACAGCAGGTATCGTCTTATCGGCCTGCACATCAACTATCACACAAAATGGGCCAGGCTCAACACGGAAAGAGAAGACTGAACCAGCTCCATAAGTATAACCATTGCGCTCACGCAAATTTTGGTTTAAACGCGACATAAAAGATCCACCTAAGGCCGTATTCATTACACTTAAGGGAAAATAATTGCGGTTGTTGCGCTCGTAACCTATACAACCCACGCGAATGGCCGATTGCGGAGCTCCAGGACGATCTACTACATAAATAGTCCGACCTCTGTCTCCTTTATCTATCTTACTGTCGGCTCTATCAGCCTTACCCAAAAAGTTAGAGACAAAACTCACTTTATTTTTAATCTCTGATGTTTTGACTCTGCCCTTCTGCTCACAGGATTTCCAAGATCCGAAGCGTTCCTCTAAAACAGTCAAGATCTGCTCAGGATTGACGTTACCCGTAACAGCGATAGAGATATTTTCAGGAGTGTAGTTCTCCTTATGGAACTTCAGAAGATCTTCACGCGTGATGGAATTATAACTCTGAGCCGTACCATCAATAGAGACAGCCTGTCTATTGGAGGGATCACCAGCAAAGACTTGATGATTAAAGGCACATCCCACTAAGGCGCGTGGCTCCTCTCTCTGTTGTAAGAAAGTTGTCAGTCTCTGCCCCTTGACGCGATCCAACTCTTTCTCAGGAAATACAGGGTAGCGTACCGCCTCTTCCAACATCTCAACACAATCGGAAACATTTCTATTGAGCATCGTAATCGAAACAGTCGTACAGAAATAATTAGGATCGACATCAATACTTGTGCCCATATTGTTGAGCTTTTCAGCAAAACTGAGGGAATCATACTTTTCAGTACCCTCATCTAACATAGAAGCGGCCAAAGAAGCAATACCCAACTTGTCGGCAGGATCTTTACTCGCTCCCGCTTTGATCAACATGGCCACTGTCGTCAAAGGAGCATTATCCCTAACTATCATCCATACGGGAATACCGTTAGAGAGTTTATATTTCTGAATAGAAGGAATCTGAACTGGTGCTGGAGCGGTGATCGCTGGTTTCTTAGAGCGATCAGGACTTTCGTTTACTTGGGGAGTTTGAGCATTGACCATCATCGTCATTCCTAATAATAAAGCACATGAAGTGAGCCAGAATTTCATAATTATTTGGCCTCCTTCTCAGGGATAACCGTAATCTCTACATAGTTATCAAAATCGATATACTTCTTCGCACAGACAGAGACACTCTGCGGAGTCACTTTGCGATAGCGATTGAGATCCTCGGCAAAAGAATCGGGCTTACCAAAGTGGACATAATAATTATTGAGCATATCCGCCTTGCCTGAACAGTGTTCCATGCCAGAGAGATAACAAAACTCGTTAATATTCAAAGCGCGATCTAATTCGGCCTGGCTAGGATACTCTCTCTGCAATTTTTCAATCTCTTCACGAATTACCGCCTGAATCTCCTCTACAGTGTGACCAGGACGCGGAATGTAAGAAATTAAAAAGAATGAACCCAAATCAGAACTGACCTGTTGAGCACTTACAGTTTGAGCTAATTGAGTCTCATAGACTAAACGCTTATAGAGACGAGAATTTTTGCCCGTACTGAGAATAGAGCCCAAAATATCCATATCAGCATCACCCTCTTGATAGAGAGCTGGAGTAGGCCAAATTTGGGCGCGCATAGGCAGAGTAACCTTGTCGGTGAGAGTCTTCTTTACTACACCTTTCACCTCTACAGGTTTAGCCTCGACCTTTTTGACCTCTTTACCCGCCTTGACATCGGAGAACCATTTTTCTATCAGTTTCTTGGTCTCGACAGGGTCTATATCACCAGCAACAACTAAACTAGCGTTGTTAGGCAGATAGTAGGTCTTGAAGAAATTGACTACATCCTCGTAACCAGCCGCCGAAAGATCTTCCATAGAGCCGATCACGGGCCAATTGTAAGGGTGATCCTTGGGATAGAGCAGACGCGGAACTTCCAGCCACATCTTGGCGTAAGGACGATTCAAATAACTCTGGCGCATCTCATTTTTGACGACATCTCTCTGACTATCGACAACATTGGGAGACATAGAATCGAGCAAGAAACCCATGCGATCTGATTCCAAAAAGAGAGGAAGTTCGAGGGCACAAGAAGGTACAGTACAATAATAATTAGTGCGATCACTGGAAGTAGAGGCGTTATTAGAACCGCCCACCGACTCCAAGAGGCGATCAAATTCTCCCTCTTTGACGTGGCCAGAACCTTCAAACATTAAGTGTTCAAAGAGGTGGGCAAAACCAGTGCGCCCAACCTGCTCGTTGCTAGAACCTACCCTATACCAAATATTGGTATGTACCATAGGTATGGTGTGATCTTCATGTAAGATCACGTGTAAACCGTTAGGAAGATCAAATTCTGTACAAGAGACCTTGATCTCTGGATCACCAACGGCCGCCAAGGCGGTTCCGCTAGCCAACGCAACTGCCAAAGCTAAACTACAAGCACTTTTCCACATATCCATTTTCCTCATCAATCAGGTTTAACTTCTGGTCCCATAAATTCTTCAATGGGCAAAAGCTCCATGTGAAATTCTGGAACACCCTTCAACTGCTCAGCAATAGCCTTAGCATCACCTACAATAACTACCTCCATAGGACGAGTGCCAAAGAAAGATACACGATAGGGTTCCATAGCCTCGTTATCCACTTTCATGATATTATCAACGTAAGTAGACAAATAATCATCTGGTAAATTATAAAGTGAAATATGTAACATCTGAGTAGTCAATCTGGCACTAGTTTCAAATTTTTCAGGTAAGCTGTAGCAGATGTGCTTTTTGACACGATCTAACTCTTCCTTAGCTATAGGATTTCGCATAGATCTGATCTCTTTGAGGATCTCTTTAAGTGCGGGTACAGTTTTATCCGTCTGAACATCAGCACTTACACGAAACGGGCCAGGTTCGCTGAGTAACTCAAATCTAGAGCTCGCTACGTAAGTGTAACCATTACGTTCACGTAAATTTTGGTTTAAATGAGACATAAAAGATCCACCCAGAACTTCATTCATGACTTTCAAAGGGAAATAATCACGTCTATTACACTCGTAACCTATACAACCAACACGAATAACTGACTGAGCAGATCCGGGACGATCTACCACATATATGGTTTGTCCCTGATCTTTTTTAGCGATCTTATTTACTTTATCTGAAACTTTTATTCGCTTATGGTCATTTAATCCACTAGATTGCCAAGAACCAAAGTGTTTCTCCAAGGTAGATAAAACCAACTCGGTATTAGCATTACCCGCAACAAATATGGAAATATTTTCAGGCACGTAATTTTCCTTATGAAACTTCACAACATCATCACGGGTAATAGAAGCGCACGTCTTAGCTGTACCGTCAACAGGTACGGCCTGCCTGTTTCCTGGTTCTTGCGCATAAACTCGATGGAGAAAAGCTCTGTTAGCTAAAGTGGAGGGTGATTTTCTACTCTGTATAAAATTAGTCAGAACATCTCCTTTAATACGTTTTAACTCTTTATCAGGAAAGACAGGATGACGCACAGCCTCTTCCAAAATTTCAACACCACCTTCAAGGTTTCTATTAGTCATCCGTATGACGAGTTCAGTATAAAACTCATTAGAATAATTGAATAAAATTGCTCCCAAATCACCAAGCTTATCCGTGAAACTAATCGTATCGTACTTTTCAGTTCCTGCACGCAGCATCTCAGTAGTCAAGTAAGCTACGCCTAACTTATCAGTCGGTTCCTTATTGGCCCCAGCATCGACTATTATCGAGATCGTAGCCAAATAACTATCATCTTTATTCATAACCCAAACTGGGATACCATTGGAGAGGTTATACTTCTGAATAGCAGGTAAACGCAGAGGTGCAGGAGAGCCTATAACTGGTCTTTGGGAACGATCGGGCCCATCCACTTGAGGAGTTTGAGCGTTGACCATCATCGCCATTCCCAAAACTAAAACACATGAAGAGAACCAAAACCTCATAATTACTTATCCTCCTTTTCGGGAACAACTGTAATCTCTACGTAATTATTCAAATCGAGATACTTTCTTGCACAAGCGGATATACTCTCAGGGGTTACTCGACGATAACGAGCTAGATCATCACTAAAAGAATTGGGCTTACCGAAGTGGACATAATAGTCATTGAGTTTATCAGCTTTATTGCTAGAGAATTCGTAACGATGAAGATAACCATACTCGATCGTGTTAAAAGAACGATCAACCTCTTTTTGAGTGGGAACCTTGTTTTTTAATTTTTCAATCTCTTCGTTTACTATCGTCTCAATCTCATCTAACGTGTGACCCGGACGCGGAGTATACATGATAAAGAAGAATGAACCTAAATCATTATCCTCTTGATAACAAAAGATATCTTGAGCTATCTGCTCATCATATTTCAAGCGCTTGATAAAGGGTGAACCATAACTATTAGTTAAAACATACCTTAACATTTTCATATCAGCGTTGCCTTCTTGATAGAGAGCGGGAATCGGCCAGACCTGGACTCGCATGGGCAAAACAACGTTATCGGTAATAGTCTTTTTAACAATTCCCTCAACCTTTACAGGTGGAGCTTCAACCTTTTTGACTTCCTTACCAGGCTTTACGTCAGAGAACCATTTTTCGACTAATCTTTTTGTCTCAACGGGATCTATATCACCTGCAATAACTAAACTAGCATTGTTAGGAACGTAGTAAGTCTTAAAGAAATTGACCACATCTTCATAACTAGCTGCTGAAAGATCTTCCATAGAACCTATCACAGGCCAATTGTAGGGGTGATCTTTAGGATAAAGTAGACGAGGAATTTCTATCCACACCTTACCGTAGGGCTGATTTAGAATTCTCTGACGAAACTCATTTTTGACAACATCTCTCTGGCTATCAACAATATTAGGCGACATCGAATCGAGCAAATAACCCATACGATCCGACTCCAAGAAAAGAGGAAGTTCTAAGGCACAGGATGGCACAGTACAGTAATAATTCGTATAGTCATTTGCAGTACTAGCATTGTTAGAGCCACCGATAAACTCTAAAAGTTTATCAAACTCACCCTTTTTGACGTGACCAGAACCCTCAAACATTAAGTGTTCAAAAAGGTGTGCAAAACCAGTACGCCCCACTTGTTCGTTTTTGGAACCGACTCGATACCAAACATTAGTTTCTACCATAGGCAAGGAATGATCTTCACATAAGATCACATGTAAACCATTGGGGAGATCAAACTCCGTACAGGGTACGTTGATCTCAGGATTACCCACATCAGCTAGGGTGGCTCCACATGACAATGCCAAAGTTAAAGCCAAACTACATATAAATTTGCGCATACTGATTCTCCTTAATATTCTAGTCGTGTATTTGTGCAGCTCTAGACAAGACAACTTCATCAGGTATAGGCTTAGCTTTTATA
>JAFSXH010000086.1 GCA_017444165.1 bacterium
ATCTTGTTCTATCTGACGCTGAAAGTGAGAGTGGAAATATTCGACTACAGCTTGACGGGCTTCTGGAGTACCAGGGGTATTTTCGTAGTGAGTCTTTCCCTCATGCAGAGCCTTGCAGGCGGCTTCAACAATATTTTTGGGAGTAGGAAAATCTGGCTCACCTATACTAAAACTTATGACATCCTCACCAGCAGCTTTCAAAGCTCTAGCTTTAGCTGTAACTGCCAAAGTTGAAGAAGTTTTCAAATTCAAGACGCGATCCGATAAAGGAAGTGACATAAACAAAAATCTCCAGAATGCAAAATTTATAAACCCTTCTAGCCTCTGGAAAAATGCTCCTCTATCTCAATTATTAATTAATAATTATTAATTGCTAATTGCTTTAAGTGTTGAGTATTTGCTAATTCTTTGCTATAATCAGTCCGCAGGGGGGCGCATGGACGAACAAACAATGCCAAATTGGCAGTTTGTTCAGGGAGTGAAACCTCTGGCGGCTGCCCATCGATACAAAGGCGGATGTATCGATCCTGCGACCCCTGTTTCTGTTTTGTAATTAGTTGTTCCGCGTCAACGAGGGGTGGCGTGGTTCTTTTTTTTGTAGGAGAATAAAAGCAGTTGATCGAGCCTTTATCTAACGAAGCTAAAAAAGCAGTAGCCTTTGCCCGCAAAGAATCGGATAGGGTGGGTAGCTCTTATATAGGTGTGGAACATTTATTTATAGGTTTAAGTTGTGTTGAAGATGCTAAAATAGCCGATTTATTTAATAAAGTGGGAATTGGCACTGAGGACTTGCGCTCTATATTGGAAAAGTACGTAGATTGTAAAGATGAGAGTGAACGTAAGGATCGACGTTTTACCAATACGTTTAAAAGGGTTCTCATGAGAGCCTTCAGTGTAGTAAATTCCTACGGACAAAATGTTATATCATGTGAAGGCTTTTTGCTCGCTCTGATCGGGTTAGTCGAAGATGATTTAGAAGATTCTGAAGATTGTCTGATATTAAAGAATATATTTAAAGATTTAACCAGTAAAGATGTCAATATTGTTAAAGAACTCAGGTTTGGGGCTGTGCGTCTCCTGAGAAATGAGGATTCTGAAAAGTCTGAGGAGAGTTCTAGTGAGAGAGATTCAGCGGGATCCACTAGTGGTACTTCCCAAACTAAGAAAACTTCGAGTAATACGCGCGAATTAGATAAATATTGTCGCGATCTCACTAAATTGGCTAGAGAAGGGAAATTAGATCCTTTGATCGGTCGTGAAAAAGAGATCGAAAGGGTCATAATGATCCTGTCGAGGCGCAACAAGTGCAACCCTGTTTTGGTTGGTGAGCCTGGTGTCGGTAAGACGGCAGTAGTAGAAGGTTTGGCTCAGAGGATAGTCAGCGGAGATGTTCCCGAAAGACTTAAGAATGTGCGACTCTGTTCTCTCTCTCTTTCGGGAGTTATTGGTGGTACTCATTATCGTGGAGATTTTGAGGAGCGAATCAACAAAATAGTTAAAGAACTTACCGATTGTAAACCCAGAGTTATACTCTTTATCGATGAAATTCACACTTTGGTTGGGGCTGGCGGCAGTGAAGGTGGAGTAGATGCCTCAAGTGCACTCAAACCTGCTTTGGCTCGCGGCGATTTTCAGTGTATTGGAGCGACTACTCCTGGGGAGTACACCAAGTATATCGAGAAGGATCCCGCTTTGGAGCGTCGCTTCCATACGGTAGATGTTGTTGAACCTACCGAAGAGGAGAGTATAAATATTTTGCGAGGTCTGCGTCCTTATTATGAGCGTCATCATGGGGTAGATATTTCTGATGAAGCCATTAAGGAAGCCGTTAGCCTTTCTAATCGCTTTATAACTGAGCGTCTTTTGCCAGACAAGGCTATAGATGTTATAGATGAGGCTTGCAGTAGTGCTAGTCTGTATCGATCTCAGAAGCCTAAAGAGATCTTCGCTCAGGAGAATGAGATTCGCACTTTGACGGCTCAACGCGAAGAATCTTTGCAAAATGGCAATTACGGTGAAGCTGAAGAGATTCAGAGAGCTATCGATCTGAGTCGTCAAAAATGGGAGAGGCTCA
>JAFSXH010000087.1 GCA_017444165.1 bacterium
ATTAATGCGCCTAAATCTTTAGATTCCAATAAAACGGCACAGACCTCTTGAGGAGCTTCCTGGCGCAACCTTGTGATTCTTCGAGCGATAAGTTTAGCTTCCAATTTTAAAGGATCGCAATCTTCGCTAGTGGAGAGGATCGGTTCAATTATAATTGGTTCTTTGGTAATGTTGTGAACTTGGGGTGATGGTTCCGCAAAGTTGACCTCTCCATGACTGAGAAAGTGCTCACGATTGGAGGGGAAAATTTTTTTAAAAATTTCTGAACTCAAGAGATCGACTAAATTACAATTAGTGCGGAAATTGTTGCGCAGGAGTAGCGAGCGGGGAACGATACCTACACCTTCGCCAAAGCCGTAAGTCTGAGTGTAATTGTAAACACTCACATCAGCCCCGCGAAAACGATAAATAGACTGCATAGGATCACCTACACAAAATATCGTTCTCCCCTCCCCTTCACATTCTCGATGAAACTTTCCATCGGCCATCTTGCACTTGGATTGGAAATAACATTCACTGCAGATCTGGGGTGTCCAATCATGCAAAAGATTGTTGATCAATTCATACTGTTGCCAAGATGTATCCTGATATTCGTCTATTAATATGTGTTTAGCCACGTCTCGCAACCCTAAAGCCCTCTCTTCGCTCAAAGGATCGCTCACTTGCAAAGCTCCAGCACTGATCTCTTCATAGTCACAGCGCATCTCGTTAGAAAAGATCTTCTCCAGCTCTGTGGCAGTAAATTTAGCCAAATGCAAGATCCTCTCTATATCCTGCCAACTCTCTTCCGTCAATTTAGCGGGTCCAAAACAATTTACAGAGGCCCGCAATCTGTCCGCCAACTCCGTCCTGCTTTGCCAACCTTCATCTTTAAAAAGTTGGCGCATCTCTGTTAAATAGTGGAAGCGTTCAGGTTGCTTTTTTACAATAGAAGCCTCAGGAATAAAATTATAATTTTTGCTGGCATTGAATAGTTTGCGCAAAGAGCCGCTCGTGCTGAGTAAAATCTTGCCTAAACAAGCCCATTTTTGCCAAATACTCTTGCAATCAGATAACAAACTGATGGCCTCTGCCAACTCTCGGCCATTGTCAGTATCAGCTTGAGGAACCCCTCCACAAAAATCGAGTAACTCATCACAAGCTCTCTTAACTATAAGGTATTCATCCTCGCTGAGAAGCGAACTCAACTCCGCCTCTTTTACTAAATTGTCCCGCCAAAGAGAGTAACTATTTTCGATTTGAGAGCGCAAATCGTCTGCTTTTAACCAATTGAGCCACCGACCTCGACCACCCAAAATATCAGCTAAAGCTACTTCCAATTTATGCTGATCATTATCAAACATATTTAGAAGTACGTACTCTAGATCATCTTTCAATTCACGCAGATCTTCATTTTTAGAATAGAGCAATTGGTTTACTGCGTTAGTAGCGGCCATATTGTAAAGTTCACTTTGGTGAGGATCTGGAGAGAGAGAAGAACCAAAGCGGCTAGCCATAGGCCTATATTTTGTCAAATAACTGCAAAAAGAGTCGATGGTACGAATATTTAAACGTGTGGGGTTCTCCAATAAGGACCACTCTTTTTTCTGACCCATTTGCAGAGCTCTCCTGGCTAAATGCCAAGTTTTGGCTTGAAAGGGATCTTCAGGACAACTTTCATTCTTAGCCTGCAACAGTGCCTTAATGATGCGATCCCGCATTTCGCCAGCCGCTTTGTTGGTGAAAGTTATGGCCAAAATATCCTCAGGCTCCTGAACAATAGAGAGCAAGACAAGATACCTCTGCGTCAAGAGTCCCGTTTTGCCAGATCCCGCTGGAGCCTGCACAATAAAGGATGTATACGGATTTAAAGCCATCTCCCTGGCCTGAGCATCACTCGTCGACATACACTATTGGCCTTCACTATTTCAAAAGTTATTACCTGGTAAGTTGTTTTGTTGCAGCTCACACTGCTCAATTACAGTATTTACTACATCTTCACAATTTTCTTTCGGATAATTGTGAGCTTTAAGGAACTTACGCACAGCCATACGCACGGAGGCCTTTGCTCCATCACGCTTCTGCCAATCAACGATGAAACTGTTGTGAAGTTTTTCGTTGAGTTCTCTCGTAAGAGTGACAAGCTTCGCATTTGTGTATAACTCTTTTATGGACTGTGGTTCGGTAAGAACATCGTATAAAGCGAGTTCTTCCGCGCTCAAGCCTAAATCTTCTCCCGCTTCTTTGGCTTCACGGATCTGGCAAGCAAGATCGACCATCTCTTCAATGACTCGCTCATTAGTCAGCATACCTTTGAGATAACGATCCATTACATTGCGCATTATTTCACTAAATTTTTCTGATTTTACAAGATTTACACACTTATAAGCGTGTACTTGTTCAGTTATTAAGCGTTTTAACAATTCAACGGCAAGATTCTTTTCTTTCATGTTGGATATTTGCCGCAAAAATTCTGGATCAAATAGAGAGAAGTCCCGCTCAACATTGGAGAAAAGGTTGATAACACCATCACTTTTGATACTCTGTTGCAGAAGTTCATTAATTTTTGCATTTATTTCGGCAAATGAGAGTTTTTTATCGTTTCCCTGTTTGAGAATGCGCGTAAGCAAGACGCGTACTGCCTCGAAGAAGGCGGCCTCCTCTCGCTCATCTTCTTTAGCAATAGAAGAACAGAGTGAGAGTGCTCGTTTCAAAAGCAGGGCCTCTTTGGTGTAATTTTCTCTGTCATCATTGCGACGATTACTCATGAGAAAATCGATCGCCCCTATTATTGTTCTGCCTCTTGTTAATTCATTGCCACAAAAAAATTTAGAGTAATCATACTCTCTGAACAGATCTCGGCATTTTTGTAATTTTTCTAAAAATTTGGGATAGGCAACATTGGCAATATCAGTATCACCATAATTCTTCTTATCGCGAGAAGTATAATCGTTCATCGCCTGTTTTAGAGCTTTAGCTATACCGATATAATCGACAACCAGCCCACCCTCTTTATCTTCAAAGACGCGATTCACACGAGCTATAGCCTGCATTAAATTGTGACCCACCATAGGCTTATAGACGTACATTGTCGCAAGAGACGGTACATCAAAACCAGTGAGCCACATATCTACCACAACGACTATCTTCAACAAACTGTCATTATCTTTAAATTTCTTAGCTAACTCTTCCCTGTGCTGTTTGTTGCCTATGATATTGTACCACTCTTCGGGATCATTGTTAGAAGAGGTCATGACTACGGCGATCTTATCCTTCCAACTAGGACGAATTTCAAGGATGCGCTTATATATACTGATAGCAATAGCCCTCGAATAAGCGACTATCATCGCCTTACCCTTCAACAAATTTTCACGATAATTTTCATAGTGGCAGATAATATCTTCAACCAGAGAATTTATAGTCTCACTGTTACCGAGGATAGCTTCCATATTGCCGAGTTTGCGTTTGCTCATCTCGATAACATCGGGATCAGCATTATGAGCCATAATATCGTATTCAGTATCTATTAAACTCAATATATTTTCATTAAAATTTATCTTCATGACGCGACTTTCATAGTACACGGGACGAGTAGCCCCATCTTCAACAGCCTGAGTCATATCTTGAACCTCTCCCGCTTATAGAAGCTGGAGATTCTCGAGAAGTTTGGTATATGGACTAACGCCTAATAGCATATCCCGAAGGAGTTAGCTATTAGGATACCCTTATTCTCAAGGGGCTGTCCAAAAGCCCCCTACACAGTCCCTCGAAATCGAAGTTCTGCTTACTTTTACGAAGTATATTGGCTGCACCATTCACGTCTGCGTTAGCAATTCTGCCGTCGGCGAACTGGTACAACCCACGATGGACACGCTTTCCACTGAATATTCCTGTGTACGGATGTTCAGGATTGTAGACAGGAATATCGTCCAGGTCCAAACAACTTGCCCTGGAAGTATAGGATTCTTCCTGCTCGATATACCGTATACCGTAACGCTCACAAAGACCTTCCAGTGCTTTTCGCAAATTACCAAAACTAATTTGTGTGAACTGTTGATTGATCATTTTGCCGAGGTCAATGCTACGCTTGAAATCACTGTTGTAACCACACACTATGGTTCCAATGCGGTGTTCAATACAGTAGTTGATGATATAGCGGGCAACCTTGCGGATATAGTCCTGTGTTCTATTGTTGCGTTTCATTGCCAATACATAGAGCCTATGCGTTTTCTTTTGACCTTGCTTGTCGGCAATACCCTGATAGTAGGCCTTCTGCTTATTCCAATACTGGTTGATTGATTTCAGTCTACGTCCGTCCATGATGAACGTCGTCCCGGTATTAGTAACACAAGTAGCCAGATTTTCAAGGCCAATGTCAATGGCAAGAACATTGTCGGCGGAAACGTCTTGAGATTCTTCCTTCTGAAGGTAGCAATACTGAATTTTGAAGTATCTTCCGTTA
>JAFSXH010000010.1 GCA_017444165.1 bacterium
CAGAAACATCGATATTGAAAAGCAGTTGTGACTTTTTGGTGAGCCGACATCTCGGAGCGGAGCGAAGAGCGGAGGCTAAACAAAAAGGTCACAACTGCCCTACACAAACACAACGTATCAGACTTACAACGTAAAAACGCATAGACGTAACCTTATACATTACTTACAGGGCTTACAACGTACTGCAAAGGTAGAGTTAATTTCAAATAGAAAATGTGAGAAGCAACTTTCCTAAGAGGTACATAAATTGATAACTTACATAACGAAGAACTTACCTGGCATCGGCGGAGTTATGCGCTCCATCCCAGAGGATTTTCAAGTTAAAGAGATCCCAGCTTATGAACCTTCGGGAGAGGGCGAACATCTATTTTTAGAGATTACAAAAAAACAAATTACAACCCAAGCTGTCATCTCAGAGTTGGCTCACGCACTCGGTATACCGAGCAACGATATAGGTTACGCAGGCATGAAAGATCGTCAAGCTGTAACGACACAGCGTATTTCTGTTCCTGCCGCTACCTGGCCTAAAGAGTCCATTGATTTTAGTTTTCAAGTTAAAATCTTAGGCTTACACAACAACAAGATCCGCACAGGCCACTTGAAAGGCAATCATTTCCAGATCCGCCTCCGCCAAGTTTCGACAGATTGGCCGCAATTAGTACCGCCAATAGTTGAAGAACTTCAACAAAAAGGGTTTGCCAATTTTTACGGGCCACAACGTTTTGGTCGTGATGGAGATAACGCAGAAGTAGGCTTAAAAGCTCTGCGATCTGGCAGAGTTTTTGGTCCCAAATGGCGCAAGTGGTTAATTATCTCTGCTTTGCAGTCCGAGCTTTTCAATAATTGGCTGAATAGGCGCATTAATGATGGCTTGTTCTCTGTCGCTCTGAAAGGGGATGTGTTCGGAAAATTGCCTCAGGGAGGCATATTCTATTCTCAGAATCCAGAAGACGAACAGCCTAGGTTGGATAATTTTGAAATAAGCCCCTTGGGACCGATCTTTGGCTATAAAATGTTTAAAGCTAAAGATGAAGCCCTGGAGAGAGAAAAGACAATTCTTGACGAGTACTCTATTGATTTAGAACAATTTAGGGCTTTAAAAGCCGAAGGCAGTCGCCGCAAGGCCCGCTTAAAGGTTGAAAATCTACAAGTTAGCGAGGCAGATGGCGATCCTGTATTTAGTTTTACTCTGCCAGCGGGAAGTTACGCCAGCGTCTTCATGGGCGAATTTATGAAGAACGATCTGACAATTAGTGAAGCTCAAGAGGACGACAACGAAGGATAATTATTGCGGCAATATCCTCTTTCCGCTCCTCAACTCTTGTTGATAAGCGTAAGCGTAAACAACCTCTGCACCTAAGAGAAAGACTATAGCCACAACATAGAGCCAAGTCATCAAACCGATCAAGTACCAAATTGAACCGTAGAAAGCCGATACCTGACCGAAACGGATACCGTATTCCAGGTATGCTAAACTAGAAAGCTTCCAAGTTATGCCTGAAAACAAAGCACCAGGTATTAAATAACTGACAGGCAAGGCTTCAGCGGGCAAGAGTCGATACATCATTAAGAAGAGGGCACTCGCACCTAAGGGAACCATAACCCAGGATACTAACCAACTCCATATCATAGCCTGATCGAAAGAAAAACCTAAAAATGTCGGCAACGAAAAACTGGAGATAACGTTTTCTACCAAGCTCATCAAACCAGTGAAGGTCAACAAAACCACAAAGGCTAGACCTGTGACCAAAATTAAATACATACTCACTAGGTTACTAGAAAACCAATTGCGCCTATTAGTGATATTCCAAACTTTATTCAAGCTCATCTCCATAGAGACGAACATATGACGGCCAGACCACAGCCCCAAGATAATAGAGATAATTACATTGCGCCCTATATGGTCGGCCAAAACGGATAACTCTTGTTCTATCCACTCACTAGTTGCAGGCATAAGTTGCTGAATTAAACCTATGGTGTAAGCCAACCCATCGAGCTCAGTCAATTCTGCGTTGCTAACTCGAGAAAGACCTAAAATTACCTGTTGATGTATCCAATCTATGGAAAAGACCCATCCAAAAAAACTCACCAGGGACAGACACATAGGAAATAGTGACAACAGAGCATAAAAGGCAATTCCTGAGGCCAAAAATGCACAATCGTCCCTGATAAAATTGCGGATAACATCGGCTAAAACTAGAAGCCAAAATCTGCAAATGTGGCGCAGTTTCTCTCCAAAACCTTTAGGTGAAAAGTTCATTATGCCGTTTAATAATCTCAATATCTGTACAGAGATCTTCTGCCATCTCACGCGATATCTGACGATTGTGGAGTAAATAAGCCAAATGTAAATCTAAAGTCTGCATACCTTCAGAGCGGCCCATCATTAAGAAACTGCGCACTTGAGATATGCGACCATCACGAATGATACCCGCTAAACTTGTATTGACTATCATTATCTCCATAGCCGCTATGCGACCACCACTCAATTTAGGAATGAGCTGTTGACAGACGACCGCTTTCAAACATCCTGAAAGCAAAGAGCGTATTTGGGCTTGCTCCTCGGGAGGAAAGACATCGACAATACGAGAGAGAGTTTGAGCAACGGAATTGGTGTGCAAAGTTGCCAAAACCAAGTGACCCGTCTCAGCCGCTCTCAAAGCTTGCTGAATGGTATCGAGATCGCGCATCTCACCGATCATAACTACATCTGGAGATTCACGCAAAGAATCTCTCAAGGCATCGGCAAAATTTTTAGCGTGACGACCCAATTCGCGCTGTTCTAAGTAAGATTTGCCGAGAGGATGGATAAACTCAATAGGATCTTCAATCGTGATAATGTGATCAGTACGCGTATGATTTATGCGATTTAAAATGGCCGCCAAAGTTGTTGACTTTCCACTGCCAGTGGGTCCAGTTACTAAAATCAATCCCTTATCGAGATCTCCAAAAGTCTCAATAACCTTCGGCAACCCTAAATCTTCTATAGTAGGTATACTATTGGGTATGACTCTAAGAACTGCCCCGCGACCGTTGTACTGATTCATAGCATTAACTCGGAAACGAGCTAAATCTGGCACTTCATAAGAGAAATCGACATCACCCATAGTAATAAAGGTCTCATAATCGCTCTCGTTCATTATGGGAAAGATCATATTGGCGACCGTCTCTTCATCGAGAGGATCGAGATCTAAAAAACGTATACTGCCTTGGATACGCAACGCAGGCCGACAATTCTCTTGAATGTGTAAATCCGAAGCCCCTGCTGTAACCGCCTGTTGTAAAAGCTCATGCAATGTCAACATAAATCTAATTCCTATTTTTCTTGGCGTAGAGAGATTCTAATCTAGAGGCTAAATCTTTCTTGTTATGACCTCTGCTCAAGGCCTCATCCCCAGAAACATACCCTTGCTTAACCAGATTGAGAAGCTCATTATCCATCAATCTCATTCCCTTATTAACGGAAGATTCAATAACACCAGGCAATTGATGGCACTTATCTTCTCTAATTATGTTGGCTACAGCATCAGTGTTGATCATTAACTCAACAGCAGGGATCTGTCCTTTAGCATCGATGCGAGGTAAAAGTTGCTGACAGACCACAGCATTCAAACTGTCAGCCAACATGGTCCTTACTTGCCACTGCTGTTGCGAAGGGAAAGAGCCGATAAGGCGACTTATGGTATGTGTCGCCGAAGTGGTGTGCATAGTACTCAAAACTAAGTGGCCCGTCTCAGCTGCCGTTATAGCTAAAGAGATGGTTTCAAAATCACGCAACTCTCCCACCACAATAACATCGGGATCTTCACGCAGAGCAGCCACTAAAGCTCGGTGAAAACTATAAACATGATGACCCACTTGACGCTGCATGACCATAGCCATATTGTTGGTGTGTATATATTCTATGGGATCTTCGATCATAATCATATGCACAGCGCGGTTATCATTAATATATCGACACATAGCTGCCAGAGTGCTACTCTTGCCACAACCAGCAGGGCCAGTAACCAGAACCAAACCGTTTCTATTCGTGGTCAATTTAGCGATGTTCTCTGGCAAATGTAACTCTTCTATAGTAGGCGGTACCCAGGGTACTAAACGAAAGGCCACTGAAAGGCCACGACTCTGCATATAAGCATTGCAACGAAAACGACAGACCCCAATCGAACCGACCTCGCACTCATAAGCAAAGTCAGCACTAAAATTGTTTTGCAGATCCTCGTACTCCTGCGGAGTCATAGCAACTTTGAGAATTTCATCTAAATCCTCAGAGGTAACATTGATCATGTTATTTATAGGTGTCAAAGTACCGTAAACTCGAATTGCAGGAGGGTAACCAGAGATTAATAGCAGATCTGATCCCTCAGAGTCAATCATTTCCTTAAAACAAAGATCCAATGAGATAGACATGATTCCTGCCGCTTCCTATTTTACAAATTTATTCCTTTATTGTTTTCCGATACAACTTCACTCGCTAACTCTTCCAGCTTGTTGAGCCTCCTGCTAATTGTGGAGACCGCTAATCTAGGCTCACACATTTGCCCTAATTTTCTGAGTGAAGCCTCTGGATATTCCAAACGCAAATTAGCTATATCTTGCAAATCTTGTGACAATCCTTGCAACTTACCACTGTCTAACAGAATATGTATACTTTCGATCTGTTCAAACGAAGAACGACTGGAACGAGCCAAATTAGCACTCTCTGCATTGACTAAACGGCTGACATCGTTGCGCGTTTCCTTGAAAGCTCTGATCTCTTCATAGTTCATGCGCGAAGAATTAGCTCCAATAATCGTCAACACCTCAGAGATATCTTCAGCTTTTTTAACTGAAATTACCCAATTGTTCTTTTTCAACACACGACTAGAGTGTATACCATCAAGCTGCAAAAAATTCTGTACCTTTTCGGCTAACTCAATTTTAGGCAAGACCCAGTCCAAACGATATTCACGCTTGGGATCGCAGACAGAACCAAAAGATAAAAATAAACCACTCAACCAGTGGCGGCGGCAACATATATCTAGATTCAAGCTCTCTAATTTTAATTTAGCCTCATTTAATTCTGGTAAGTCAAGTAACTTGATGATATACCACGCCCCCTCTTCACTCTCTCCCTCCGATTTCGTCCACAAAAAATCTATCTCTAAACTATTGAGAATTTTTGAAACAAAACGCGCACATCCCAGAGAGGAAAAGCGCAGAACTTTACCAGAATAAATTTGAAAATCTTTCAAAGACTCCAATATAGCCAATAAAACGTACTGGCGACAACATCCTCGTACCTTAGTGCGGGAGATCTCCTCTCGCACTTGAGAAGAAAAAGAGTTAGCTAACTCTGGAAAGACTTTGTTAATATCAGATTCCACTCGGATCCTCTAAATTTTCGTAAAAATCGTCATAAGTGTCCTCAATGGAAACGACATCTTCATCATCTTCAGCAGAACCCGCAGAGATTAAGAGCTCTTCCTCATCGATGTTTGGCTCGTCATCTTCAATATCTTTATCGACTACGTAAGCCAAACCGCTGACCTCATCGCCCTCACCAACATTAATAACCTTAACTCCGCTGGAAGGACGGCGCAAAGTGCGTATACCTTTAACAGCCATACGCATAACGACACCGTTTTTAGTAGAGATCATGAGCTGATCCTCTGGATCTATGACAATGGCTGCCACTACAGGGCCAGTCTTTTTAGTGACATTAATACCGACCACTCCCATACCACGACGACCTTTGACGATAAATTCGCTGAGGTTCATGCGTTTACCAAAGCCGTTCTTTGTAACTATGAAGAGCTGTTTGCCGTGAGTATCCGAACCAACACCAGCAATATTATCGCCCTCTTTTAAGTTAATAGTCTTGACACCTAAAGAAGCTCGTCCTTGCAAAGTTACAGAAGATTCATTAAAGCGCAAGACCTTGCCATTGGCACTGATTAAAAATACCGAAGAATCTTTGGGGAACATATCTCCCTGGCCACTCTGAATTAAACCAGATGTTGAATAAAATGCGGTAAAAAGTTCATCCCCTTCCATCACACGCAGAGCTTTTTTGCCCTTACTAGGCACACTGGCATATTCACTTAGAGCCGTGCGCTTGACATAACCTCGACGCGTGACTGTAATGATACTACCCTCTTTAGTTGTAGCCAACATAGGGATCACAACAACAATCTTTTCATCAGCCGAAAGATTTAACAAATTCACCAGAGCCGTTCCCATAGAGACACGTTTACTGTTAGGCAATTCGTAAACTTTCAACTTGTAAACCCTAGCTTTATTGCTAAAGAAGAGCAAATTGTCATGATTTTTACAGGTGAAAAGCTGATTTAAACTATCACCATCTCTAAGTTTTAAACCGTTGCGCCCTCTGCCACCACGAGCCTGGGCGCGATATTCAGAGAGACTAACCCTTTTGATATAGCCTTTATTTGAGAGTGTAACGACCATCTGATCATTACTGATCATGTCTTCCATATTGATATTTTCGCCTTCAGAAGCCATGATAGCCGTACGGCGCATATCGCCATAACGAGCCCTCAATTTTAAAAGCTCTTCACGAATAACGCCATCTAATTTGTGTTCATCAGCTAAAAGGGATCGACAATAATCGATATTCTTCAGCAATTCGGCGTGCTCTTGAGAGAACTTTTCATACTCAAAACCCGTCAATCTCTGCAGGCGCATCTCTAAAATGGCTCGAGCCTGAATTTGAGTAAAATCGTACCTCTCCCGCAAAAGAACTTCAGCACTATCTGCATCGGCAGAATTTTCGATTATCTCTATAATCTCATCGATATGCTCTAAAGATTTTAGTATAGCCTGGACGATATGATCGCGAGCAAGAGCCTTATCTAACTCGTACTGAGTCCTTCTGGCCACTACCTCGCGCCGATGGGCAACGTAATTAGCTACAATGTCCCTAAGGGTCAACACTTTAGGAACATCATTGACCAAAGCCAACAAAGTAGCTCCGTAATTGCACTGCAAGCGCGTATGATTTAAAAGACGATTGAGAACGACCTTGGCACTGGCGTTATTAGCCAGCTCGATAACTATGCGCATACCTTTGCGGCTCGACTCATCGCGCAGATCGGTTATACCCGTGATAACTCCACTGTTTACCTTAGTGGCAATCTCTTCCACTAAACGCGCTTTATTGACCTGGAAAGGTATTTCAGTGACAATTATCGCTTGTTTACCAGGACGAACCTCCTCAACAGAGGTGACAGAGCGAACCTTAATACTCCCCTTACCCGTCGTATAAGCGTCTTTTATGCCGCTCTGACCGCAAATAATCGCACCTGTAGGAAAGTCTGGCCCTGGAATATACTCCATTAAACCTTCGGAAGTGATACTTTCATCCTCTAAGTAAGCCAAAACACCATTGACGACCTCGCCCAAATTGTGCGGCGGGATCTTTGTAGCCATACCTACAGCAATGCCCTCAGATCCGTTCAAAAGCAAATTAGGCAATAGTGCTGGCAAAACTACTGGCTCTTTAGTGGAATTGTCAAAATTGGGCCGCCAATCTACAGTATCTTTACCTAAATCGCGAATCATCTCCATGGAGATAGGGGCCAATTTTGCCTCAGTATAACGCATATGCGCAGGCGGATCACCATCAACAGAGCCAAAGTTACCTTGCGGGGCCACTAAAGGATAACGCATATTGAACGGTTGTGCCAAACGCACCATAGCATCGTAAACGGAAGCGTCACCGTGTGGATGATAACGAGCTAAAACATTACCTACAGCCGAAGCCGATTTGCGGAACTTCTTGTCGGGAGTAATGCGCTCCTCAAACATTGTATAAAGAATGCGCCTGTGTACAGGCTTAAAACCATCACGCACATCGGGCAGAGCTCTAGCCACAATTACACTCATAGCGTAATCGACATAAGCCTCTTTCATGCCGCTCTCAATAGCGATAGGGACTATCTGATGTCTATCTTCCATAAAGATCTTCCTTAATTAAATAACAAATTAAAATCCCAACCATCTGAGCAATCGCTTGAAGAAACTAGTACCTCTCCTAGTCCTCCTCGACCGCCTCCGAGTACTCCTCCGAGTCGTAACTCTCCATCTCTTGCGCCGACGAGTCCTCCGAGGAGAAAACAAGCCCTTCAGCCCCTTCACTATCTTCCAGATCATCTGAAGGATCACCATTAAATTCGATAATTCTGGTTCTGCGCTCATCTTTATAACGACTCTTTATCTCTTCTAATTCCGTAATAATGACTCGCTTCATACTCTCACTGTTAGCGAGAAGATCTTCTAAGTAAGCAATATTCCTGAGCAAATCTTCTTTCTCTTCCTCAAGTTTATTGCGCTCTAAATGGGTCAAACGCTGTAAGCGCATCTCCAAAATAGCCTGAACCTGTTTATCACTAAATTGCCATCTATCTTGCAACTTATTCTTAGCAACCTCGACATTAGGTGAGGTCTTAATAACTTGAATTATATCGTGTATGTAAAGGAGGGCTTTTAATAATCCCTCAACGATATGTAAACGAGCCTTGGCTTTAGCTAAATCGTACTCTGTGCGCCTGGTGACGACCTGCCAACGGTGTTGCAAAAAGGCCTCTATCGCCTCTTTGAGCGTCAGCACTTTAGGTACATTATCGACTAAAGCCAACATGATAATGCCGTAAGTGACCTGTAAATATGTGTAAGTTAAAAGCTCTTTTTCTACAATGTCAGGATCAACTTTTTTCTTCAGTTCGAAAACTATACGTATACCCTTACGATTAGATTCATCGCGCAGGTCGTGTATACCGTTAATCTTCTTCTCTTTGATGGCTTGAGCGGCCCTTTCCACTAGGTTGGCCTTGTTCACCATATAGGGGATCTCATCAATAACTACGGCTGTACGCCCGCTGATCTCTTCCCTGTGCCAGAGTGAACGGACCAAAATGCGCCCCCTACCCGTCTTGTAAGCCTCTCTAATTCCGTGTGTACCGACGATAAAACCGCCTGTAGGAAAATCTGGCCCCTGGATATGTTCCATTAACCCTTCTAAGGTAATTTCAGGATCATCTAGTGCGGCTACGCAAGCATCAATAACCTCCGCTAAATTGTGGGGAGGGATACGCGCCGCCATACCTACAGCGATACCTTCAGAACCATTTATGAGCAGATTGGGAATGACTAAGGGCAAAACTTTCGGCTCTTGAGTGGAGTTGTCAAAGTTGGGACTCCAATCGACTGTATCTTTGCCTATATCGCGCACCAGCTCCATAGCCATGGGGGCTAATTTAGCTTCGGTATAACGCATACTAGCAGGCGGATCGCCGTCAACGGAGCCAAAATTACCCTGAGGCCACACCAGAGGATAGCGCAGGTTAAAAGGCTGGGCCAAACGCACCATGGCATCATAGACGGAAGCGTCACCGTGAGGATGATAGTGGGCGATCACATTACCGACCGTAGCCGCCGATTTGCGGAATTTGCGATCAGGCGTAATATGCTCCTCAAACATAGTGTAGATAATACGCCTGTGTACAGGCTTTAGGCCATCGCGAGCATCGGGAAGGGCCCTAGCCACAATTACACTCATAGCGTAATCAACGTAAGATTCTTTCATCTCCTCTTCTATTAAAGCTGAGGATATTAAATTTTTATCTTCCATCTTAGGCCCCTAAATGTCGAGATTCTTAACTTCCCTGGCATACTTAATGATAAATTCGCGCCGCTGTTTAACCTCATCTCCCATCAAAACGGAAAAAGTTCTGTCCGCCTCGATAACGTCTTCCAACTGAACGAGCTTCATAACCCTGTGCTCAGGGTCCATAGTCGTATCCCAAAGCTGCTCGGCGTTCATCTCACCTAAACCTTTATAACGCTGAATCTCCGTCTTCTCTCCCATTTCAGAGAGTAAATTTTCGCACTCTTCATCGGAGTATACATACTCGCGCCGCTTACCTTTCGTCAAAAGATAAAGAGGCGGTTGAGCAATAAAGACGTGTCCGTTAGTTATAAGTTCGGGCATCTGGCGGTAGAAGAAGGTCAAGAGCAGGGTGCGGATGTGGGCTCCATCGACATCGGCATCGGTCATAATGACAATCTTATGATAGCGCAACTTATCGATATTGAAATCATCACCGATATTAGTTCCCAAGGCGGCGATCATAGACTTAATAACATCGTTATCGAGCATCTTATTCAGACGGGATTTTTCTACATTTAAGATCTTACCGCGCAAAGGCAATATAGCTTGGAAATGTCTCTCACGCCCCTCTTTGGCTGAACCACCAGCCGAATCTCCCTCTACAATGAAGAGTTCACACTCTCTGGGATCTTTACTGGCACAGTCGGCCAACTTGCCAGGGAGGGAACAGGTCTCTAAAACACTCTTGCGCCGCACATTCTCTCTGGCTTTGCGAGCCGCCTCACGAGCATTTCTAGCCGCTTGACACTTCTCAAAGATAGCCTTAGTCACATCGGGATTCTCTTCTAAAAAGGCGGTGTAAAACTCATCTAAAATACCATCTACAGCTTGGCGAACTTCAGGATTCAAAAGAGAGATCTTAGTCTGACTCTCAAATTGAGGATTAGATAACCTAACTGAAACAATGGCACACAGACCCTCACGCACATCCTCGCCGCTGAAATTGTCATCTTTCTCTTTGAGCCATCCGCGCCGACGAACCACAGTGTTAGTAATTCTAGTTAAAGCGTTGCGGAAACCAGTGACGTGGCTACCACCCTCATAAGTGTTGATGTTATTGGCAAAAGAATAAAAATCTTCTTTGTAAGATTTGTTGTACTGAATTACGATCTCTACACCGATAGTGCCGATCTCCTCTTCAGCAAATTCAACGTTCTTATCTACATAAAATGGTGTATGCAAAGGCTCTTTGCCCTCACACAGATAGCCGACATATTGGCGTATGCCATCGGGATAATGGAAAGATTTACTCTTGCCCGTGCGCTCATCGAGTATATCTAAAGTCAGTCCTCGATTTAAAAAAGCTAACTCGCGCAGACGTTCAACGAGCCTCTCATAAATAAATTCTGTGGTCTCTGTAAAGATCTCGGGATCGGGCTTCAATGTTACTTTCGTTCCCGTCTTATCGAGGTTGCTATCTTCTACCTGGAGATCTCCATCTACATCGCCGCGTTTAAAATATTGGATGTAATGTTTGCCTTCGCGATAGACCTCTACCTTCAACTTCTCAGAAAGGGCATTAGTGACCGATACACCAACTCCGTGGAGACCACCAGAGACCTTGTATCCCTTGCCTTCAAACTTACCACCTGCATGGAGTTGGGTCATAACTAGCTGGATCGTGGGGATCTTGGCTTCAGGATGGATACCAGTAGGAATACCGCGCCCATTATCCTCAACACTCACCTGGCCATCTTTGGTGATAACAACACTGATATGATCGCAGTAACCAGCCAAAGTCTCATCGATAGAATTATCGACAACCTCAAAGACGATGTGATGCAATCCTCGAACACCCGTATCACCTATGTACATACCAGGACGCAGGCGCACGCCCTCTAACCCCTTGAGAACACGAATTTCACTATCACCATAATTGCCCGCGACTGCCTGCGGTTCAGGTTCACCGCTCTCTACTGACTTTATAGCAAATTTACTACCTACATCTTCACAAAGTTGCTCTGTAGTATCCATAAATTTATTCCTCTCCTAACCTCGAACTTATTTCTTTTTCTTCTTTGTTATACTTCCATTGATCTAAAACGTAAGCTATCAGCGAACAGATGAAAGATCCCCCGCCAAATCCACACAAAAGGTAGATAAAGGTTAAACTCTCAGCGACTCCTTCCAACTCCTCAGCTCCCCCTACAGGAGCGGGCCTACAAATGTAACCTAAAACGGCCCCTAAGATTCCGCCTATCAAAAAAGGAAGGAAGCAACCAACTAAACCAGCTCGTTCTAAATAAGATTCTCTAACTGTCACCATTGATAAATACTTCCTCAAAAGACAAAAATATCATACATTTTAAACCTGTGGCCGCTTCTAAAGAGTCTAAATTTATCCTTTTTTAAGGGTTTTATAAAGAGATATAACCTTATCAGTAACGCCATTTATAGAAAAATGGGCTTTAACGTGTTCCCTCCCTCTGCGAATCAAATCGTCTTTAAATGGCTTATCTTGCAAAATATGCAAAATATTCTGCGCGAATACTTCCACGTCCATCGAATCCACTAGCAAATTATCTTCAGCAGGCACAGCCTCAACTATCCCACTAGCTTTAACGGCGATTACTGGAAGACGAGCACTCTCCGCTTCAGCCACAACTAAACCTTGCGTCTCCGTCTGCGAAGCAAAAATAAAAGCCTCCGCCGAAGCGTAATAATCTTTAAGCTCCTCCCTCTTGCGCCAACCTAAAAAATAAGCTCTAATTCCCAATCTCTCAGCCTGTCTTTGTAAATCTGATTTAGCAGGCCCATCACCTATTAAGACAAAAGGTAAATTGTGTCCTTTATCCTTAAGATTGTGTAAAACTTTCAACAAAAAATCTAAAGATTTCTCGTAAGCTATCCTGCCAACATAAAGTAGAGGTCTTCGCTCCAGGTTTAATTCCTTACGCAAAAGTTCTTCATCACCATTTTCAAAGAGTTTTTCATCAATAGCAGTAGGAATAACGACAACATCACTTTTACATCCCTGATACTTCATCCGCTCGGCAACTTCAGCACTGGGAGAGATCACCGCTTGAGCATTATTCCAAAAAAAATTGAGCCATTTAATTATGATCCATTTAGCAATCTTTTCAGGCAGAGGAAAATAGATCAAATATTCATCAAA
>JAFSXH010000088.1 GCA_017444165.1 bacterium
CTGGTAGTTCCATAGCCTACATAAGGTCGCCTGTTGTTGGTAACCCACTGTTTAGTACCTACCAACTGTGAGCCTTCGTCAGAGCGTGAGCGGAAGTTAGCAGAGATACCTAGTTTTTTAATCGTCTTGATTTTTGTCTGTTCGCAGACTTCATTGAGAGCATTCAGACCATCAACTACGTAGAGCGTTGAACCTAAAACAGAATCGACAGCCGAATTGAGGGCGCGGATGAAAGGCATATCGCGGTAAGAGAGTTGATCTGCACTGTAGCCGATCTCTCTAATGGCATCAAAGATAGCTCCTTCAAACTTATCTTCTGTTCTAGATATACCTACAGTTATCGTCTTGGCTTGATGTTTAATGGCATCGATAGGTCGTGATAATTCTTGAATGGCTTGCGAGAGAGAGGCTACCATCGTCTCAACTATATCTTTACCTTTGAAGTCTTGGGCCAATTGGCGCAGAGAGCGCACTCCCGTGAAGTATTGGAAGAGAAGGGAGAGGCGCATTGCCAGATCGACTGAGAGAGAGCTGTTGAAGCGGCCATGCTCCAGATCATTGCGGAACTGTTTGCCGATAGATAACATGCGGCGGATATTGGTCTGATTCCACACCACTTTGGCATCGTTGTCCAGATACTGAATAGCTAAGGCCCTGCCCGCGCGTAGCAGGTTGGCTCCATCGTTGATGGCTAAAGCGCAGTAGTAACCCCATAAGTGGCCTACAACAGTATTCAACAGTACGGAGGCGTTCATGTTGGCTTCAGGCACGTAGATAACACCTGTAGCGTAACGCTCAAATTCAGTAAAACCTTCGCTGGTAATGACTATGGGCAGAGATTTGTGACTTTTGAAGATAGCTACTTCTTTGACCGAATCTCGCAGAGGCATGGCAGGTAAACCAGCGGTGCATATCAGCGTCAAAGGCTCAGAAGAGAGATCAACGTGCTTTTTGTCTTCAATGTAATCTGTAGCTATAGACTTATAGCAGAGTTCGCTCAATTTTATGCGTATCTCATCGGCCGCCGCTCTCGTACTGCCACTGCCTACCACCGCCCAGTCGCGTCTCGTAGGAGCGTATGTTCTCGCTAAAGTTTCTACTTTTTGACGATTTTCTAAAACGCTCAATATCTTTCTAGGCAGATCTGAGAGCTCTTGTAACTCGTGGCGTATCTCCCGATTGCTCATAGTGCCTAGCAATTTGGCTATGTTGAGACCGATCAAATAACCAGCTGTAACCTGACTGTAGAAAGCCTTGGTGGAAGCCACTGACATCTCAATATCGCGTCCATCACTGGTATACATAACGCCATCTACTTTGAAGGTTAGATCAGAATTTCGTCTATTGACTATGGCTATAACGGCAGCGTGGCGATTCCTAACCATATCTACTGTGCGATTGGTGTCGGTGGTAGTTCCCGATTGAGAGACGGCGATAATCAAGGTCCGACTCATATCCTCTTCCAGAGAGTAACCTGAAAGTTCCGTAGCTTTGAGGGCTCTGATCTCCAAGTTCGAACCTTTCAAGGCCCTCTGCATCATAGAGGCAATAGCGACGCCCGCTACAGAGGCTGTACCCTGACCGATAAGCAAGATGCGGTTGATCTTCTTGGATTGTAAGTTTTCAGCCACGAAGGTAGGGAAGACTTCAGGGCCGAGATTGATCTTCACCTCATCTTCAGTATCTTCAGGCATATAGAACTTGCCCTGCAAGGTCTTCTTTATGGAGTTGGGGGAGTCGAAGATCTCTTTGAGGAGGAAGTGTTCATGTTGGCCACGGTTTATATCTCTGGTAGTGATCTCGGCCTTCTTTATATCTTTTTCTTGTATATCAATTATCTGACCGCTCAGGGTGTAAGATTTTAAGCCCTCTAGACCGTGTTTATTCTGATCTATAACAATTATCTGCCCCGCACTCTTGGGATCATTGGCGATCTGCTCTTTGGCTCCGTCCATACGGAGATAACGGTTAGTATGTTCAACTAGGCCGTAGACTTCGGAAGCAAAGACGTAACCATGTTCACAAAGGCCAATAAAGAGGGACTGACCACTGCCTTTTAGGGCTAAATAGGTCAAGTTAGGCTCTAAGCTGGAACTCATGGAGATAGCCACCGAACCCTCGAAGGATTTGACTGACTTTCTGAAGGCCTCTAACATATCACAGCCAGACCTCTTGTAGTAGTTTACCAAAACTGGAATGATCTTGGCATCGGTAGTTATGGATGAAGGTACGCTGAGATCGGTATTTTGACAAACCTTTTTAATGAGTTCTTGGAAATTGTCGACATCACCATTTAGAGCGGCGGTTATCCAGTAGGGAGAAGGTTCACAAGGGGAACTTGAAGCGAGTCTTTCGTCAACTGGATGACAATTAACTACGCTTATAACACCGTTGGAAGCCCATCTGGTGTGTGACCAGATATTGGTAGATACCTTTTGGGTTAGAGCCAACCAAAGTATCGCGTCAGCTTTGATAATCTTGCGCAGATTGATAATATTGTCACCTAAAGATCCTACTTCTTGGGAGACCTTGTAAACAAAGAGAACGCTAGGTGAATCTGAGCTGGTGTCGACACGCAAACTCAAATTTTGTAAAAGGAGATCACCCTGGCGCGAGTTCCAAATTGAATTTAGACCAGCTTTGTTTAATCTATCTAAAAATTCCTGAAAGTTGGCTCGATCCTCAAAATTTACCGAAATATTTATGCCCAAACTGTCGCGCCCGCGCACCTCTAGACGGGCCATATCGTTGAGAACGGCCGTGATCTTCCAAGCGTCTAAATTGGGAATGTGGTTTAGATGATCTGGAATGATCAGACTCACACGCTCTAGGTTATCTAGGACATCGCGTTTTATTAACCAGGTGAGATCGCGCAGACGAACCCAGAAGGAATTCCACTTTTCAATTAATTGAGTGGATAGGGGGGAGGAACTTTCGAGAACTTGTTTCTGTGAATTTTTTTCTAACAGTTCTAGAGCGTTAGCCTTCTCCTCGAACTGACAGCGCAGAGAAGAATCAGCATATAGCTTGGCAAATGCTGGATACTCACGCAGATCATTGAGAGATTTTTCTAGTTCCAAAAGATCATCAAATGGAGGAGAGGATAGATCGATAGATCCTTGACAAAACTCCTCTAATCCTTTGATTAAACTAGCTAGATCCAATTCTTCATTTAGACCAGAACACTGGTAGAGTATGCCTGCTATGCCGCACATAGTAGAGAGCGCTCCTTTTGCACTTTATTTCACAAAAAGGCCAGCCCATCACAAGCTGACCATCCCACTAAAAAACTATCTTATTGTATTTTATAATTCTCCGCGCTGTTTTCTGCGCTCTTCTCTGCGTTTGAGATAGACTGCATAGCGCATAATCGACAATTTGTCATCTTTATTAGCGTCTTCGGCGTACTCTATATCGCAGAGATACTTCTTAGTCTTAGAGTTAGGATCTAATCTAGCCCCAGTGGCTTTACCCTTGAATGAGTAGGTTGGAGCTCCAGGTATCTGCACCTCAATATGGAGATCCGTCCCTGTAGGAATGCCGATATTGCAACTCAAGACCATACCGTCTAAACTCAACGAATGGGTTGTCGCCGATTGGGTGTGGGCCAACTTCATGGCTCGGTACTCTACACCAACAGGGGCCTCAATGCTACTGCCTGGTTCAAATTTGGGAATATCTTCACTCTGGTTAGTGCTAGGAGTGGCTATATCGAACTCGCGCTCTCCAGCGTCAGTTACTGTAGTATCAAAATAGTAGAGCTTACCCTCATCTATTGTGGTTACTGTTATAGCTTGGCCCGACTCAATGCGCACAGGACGACGCTCTGTACCAGGATTCTTTAAAATAACTTCTTTGCGCCTTACATCCAAAATAGTGGTGAAGTAAGTCTTGTAAGTTTCATCGGCAAGAAACTCTATTTCAACTTCCTGTTTGGCTTTGAGCTTCAGAGCACCTTTTTTGCCCCTAAACCAATCTAAAAACATAAATCAGCCCTCCTGAAGATTTCGCTACTGAAAATGGCGTAGCTAAAGACAGCTATTTACCTAAGTCTTTGGCCCCTGCTTCTGCTTAGGTAAAGTTTAGTCCTGCGCAAGAATTGGGCCTCTAGTAGTCTTTAGTCTGTCAAACCCGCTAAACAACAGAAGTCTTTTCCTTCTTGCCAGCCGCGCTCTCTCAAGTATTGGCGTATCTCCTCGCGAGAATTAGGATTGCCCACCGCTGTAAGTAAAAAGTAATTGTGCGGTTCGGGCAGATCCTCTAGGGCCAATACCTTGAGTCCACAGATTGTCTGACCGTGGCGAGCTGGCAAAATATCGGTAAAGTATTCCACCTTTATACCCATACGCTTAAACTCTTTAGCCACAGCTTTGCCACTGCGTCCCGCTCCCCAGATAATCAAATGGCGTTTATGGTCGGGAACGGCGTAATGATTATCCTTTCCCCAGTATGATTTAGTGAATAGATCTAATTTCAAACGGCGCAGAGCCTGGTGGTTACAGCGAAAATCGAGTCGGGTCAGACGGTTGGGCAGATCGCGCCAGTAGAAGAGTACCTTATCGATTTTGGCAAACTTTTTACCTTGTAACCACAACCTAAACCAGAGCTGATAATCTTCTGGCCAATTGCCCTCTTCATATTGAAAGCCTTCCTCAATGAGTTTAGTTCTAAACATTACCGAGGGATGGACCAGTGGACTCTCCACAAATATGTCGCGGCTTATCCTTCGGCCTCTAGTAATATTTAGCCATCGTTCATAGCGGAGCATGCCTTCTGTCAGGTACTTGCGCGGAAAGAGGCGTACCTTACAACCAACGAGATCTATCTGGGGATTTTTCTGCAAATATTGGTATTGCTCTCGAAATCTTTGGGGATGAGAAATATCGTCACCATCCATACGAGCCACAAATTGGCCGCGACACTCTTGTAAACCGCGATTCAAAGCCTTGACGATTCCGCCATGCTCTTGGACAACAATTTTTATTCTCTTGTCCCTCTGCGACCATTGTGAGGCTATATCCAGGGTGTGATCGTCAGAACCATCATCGACCAAAATTAGTTCCCATTGGGTGAAATTTTGCCAAATTACGGATCGTATCGCCTGATCTAAAGTAGCTTCACAATTATAAATGGGCATAACACAGGAGATGATCGGTTTATCTTTAGCTAAGTATTGCAAAAAACGCTCATACTTAGTCGCAGTCTGTTCGCGCATATTTATATCTAAAGATTCGATCTTATCTTTGTAAAATTGAGGATCATTGGTCTCTAATTCTAATTCGTACTCTAAATAATGCTCATTAAATTCAGTGTAATCTAACTCTAGATGTTCACTTCTATCTACTCCCAGTACCTCAACAGACCAGACTTCTCGATCATTTTTAATCTGCCCCACGATGTGCAAAGTATCTGTAAAATTCTGCTTTTTTAAGTATTTGAATACTTTAGTGTGTTGTAAATGTTCGAATGATCCGCACTTTAATCTTTCTGCTTCTTCATCATTTAATACATCTTCTATTTCCGTAGCTGAAAAGTAACCATTGTCTAAAACGAGACCACATTTATAACCTAAGATCCAACGATTATTTTCTTGGCGCAGACGCAACATTGATCTTTGAGAGGCAAAGTAGCCTTTTTCAGTATCTAGATAAATATTTACTTGATGTAAAACTTTAATAGGTTGATCCCCAAAAAGGGAACGCAACCTGAGCCAATCGGCGCGATCATTCAAACGCCACTTTAATTCTTTTTCCAAAGCCAAAACGTTTTTAAACCTCAACAATGGGGATGAAACTTTGTTTCGTAAGTTGTACGTTGTAAGCCTTGTAAGTTGTGACTGCGGAGTTTCGTTCTTTTTAATTCGCTCTCGATCTCACTTCGTTCGATATGTTCGCTCATGCAAAAAGACAAAACTCCTGTCTAGCCTATTCGTTATGTGTTTGTAAGTCTTATACGTTGCATTCGTGTTTGGCAGTTGTGACCTTTTTGTTGTGCCTCAGGCTCTTTAACAATACGTAATTATTTAGGAAAGAAAGAATTAATTCATTCCAATTACGCATTATGAATTACGAATTATTAAAAAATGTCGGTTCATCGCAAAAGGCCAAACTTCGTTTAGCTTTTGCGTTTGTACGTTGTAAAACTGATGATTTGTTGTTGATAGACGCGAGTAAAAATGTTAGAATGTTAAAAATCAAGGGGGTGCTGGTTTTATGACTGAAGAGACTAATGTAAATCGCGAGTACCGTGATAGACTTTTTAAGTTTATATTTGGTAATCCAGAAAATAAAGAGTGGACTTTGAGTCTTTATAATGCGGTAAATGGCTCAAACTATACCAATGCAAATGAGATAAAATTTAATACTATAGAAAACATTGTCTACATGGGTATGAGGAACGATGTTTCGTTTTTGGTTGCTAACACAGTTAGTTTTTATGGACAGCAATCGACGTTTAATCCCAACATGCCGATGCGCTTATTTATCTACGCTGGCATGGTTTACGCCAAGTACGTAAAGGAGAGTAACGACTATCATCGTTACAGTTCATCCCAACAAAAGGCTCCAACACCAAAATGCGTATGCTTTTATAATGGAGAGATCAATAAAGAAGATAAGGTTATCTTAAAATTATCAAACTCTTTTGACGGTGAATCGGATATTGAAGTAAAAGTGATGATGATAAATATAAATTATGGCCGTAACAAAGATTTGCTTGAAGCGTGTAGACCTTTGAAAGAATATTCCTGGTTCGTCGATAGAGTTCGTTTTCACAAAAAAACTGCCAATAATCTAGAAGAATCAATTGATAAGGCCTTAAATGATTTATCAGATGATTCACTGATTAAACCTTTCCTTTTATCCAATAAGGCGGAGGTGACGCGTATGTGTCTTACAGAATATGATGAAGCGAGAACCTTTGCAGAACAGAGGGCTGAAGGTAGAGCTGAAGGTAGAGCTGAGGGCTTGGCCGAGGGAATGGCTAAGGGTAGAACTGAAGGTAAAATCGAGGGCAGAGCTGAGGGCAAAGCTGAAGCAGTGAGGAATTTTGTAAAGTACGGAATGAGCGTCGAGGAAATAGCTCTAGCCTTCAATTGTTCTCCGCACGAAATAGAAGAAATGTTGTAGCCCTGTGCGTTGTACGTTGTAAGCCTTGTGCGTTGCGCTTGAAGTTATGTCCTTTTGGGTTCTCCTCTCGCTCTTTAACAATGCTTAATGCTTAATTCGTAATGCGTAATTATTTTGGAAAGAAAGAATTAATTCATCCCAATTCCCAATTACGAATTACGCATTATGAATTACGAATTAAAAAAGTCTGCTCACCAAAAAGTCACAACTGCTATTCAACTTCAACGGTTCCACAGTTCTGGTTAAAGTTTATTCAGGCTGTAAGTTTGCGCTTTCTTCAATTATGTTGTAATCTTGTGTCTATGGATAAGGTTGCGGTAAAGAAATTTGTGAAAACTTGGTGTGGGCGGGGCTATGAGAAAGGGGAGAGTCAACCTTTTTGGCTGGCACTTTTTCGCGATGTTTTGGAGGTGGAGAGGCCAGAAGAGTTTATAATTTTTGAGGAGCAGGTACACCTCGATCACACTAGTTTTATTGATGGATATATTCCAGCTACTAAAGTTTTAATTGAACAAAAGAGTTTGGGAAAAGATCTCCAACGGCCTATAAAACAATCTGATGGGACTTATCTAACACCTTTTCAGCAGGCTAAACGGTACATTTTAGAACTGCCTGTAGATAAACATCCGCGTTGGGTAGTTGTCTCTAACTTTGCTGAATTTCACGTCTATGATATGAATAAGCCTCAGAGTGAGCCTGAGCATATATTACTCAAAGATCTTGAAAGGGATTATTATCGATTAAATTTTCTCGTTAATGTTGGTGATGAACATGTTAAAAGGGAGATGGAGATCTCACTCTCAGCGGGAAAGCTCGTTTCTCTCCTCTATGATGAGTTATTAAAACAGTATCACAATCCCCAAGATCCACAGACTTTGAGGAGTTTAAATATACTCTGTGTGCGTTTAGTCTTCTGTTTCTATGCGGATGATGCTGAACTCTTTGGGCGCAAGTTTATGTTTTGCGATTACTTAAAACAATTTCCCGCTCTGCATATGCGCAAGGCTCTGGTAGATCTCTTCGAGGTACTCAACACCAAAATTGAAGAGCGCGATCCATATTTATTGCCAGATCTGGCGGCTTTCCCTTATGTGAATGGTGGATTATTTGCTCAAAAAGATGTGGAGATCCCCATTTTCACCGAAGAAATTCGCGATCTTATTCTTGAAAAAGCCAGTCTAGATCTCGACTGGTCACAGATAAGCCCAACCATATTTGGAGCCGTCTTTGAATCGACACTAAACCCCGTTACGCGTCGCAAAGGTGGAATGCACTACACCTCTATTGAGAATATCCATAAGGTAATAGATCCGCTCTTTTTGAACGATCTCAAAGAAGAATTAGCAGAGATTAAAGCTCTAAAAACTATAGGCACGCGCAAAAATAGGCTGAAAAAATTTCAAGAGAAGTTGAGTAACTTGACTTTCTTAGATCCCGCCTGTGGGAGTGGCAATTTTTTAACCGAGACCTATCTCTCTCTGCGCCGTTTAGAAAATGAGGTTTTAGAGACTCTCAACCAGAGCCAGATGGAATTTAGTACTGAAGAGATCGCCCCCATTCAAGTGAGAATTAATCAATTTTATGGCATAGAGATCAATGACTTTGCCGTGAC
>JAFSXH010000011.1 GCA_017444165.1 bacterium
AAATTTTCCTTAAAGGCATTAAATAAACGCACTATTCACCTGTTCCTTACATACGAGTCTTTCTTACATCTATTTCAGTTTTTCTGGTTTTGTTTGACAGCTCACGACTCAAAGCCTTGCGAACTTGCGCTTCTTCCGTCATGGGCTGGCTAAAAATTCCATCTCTGGCTATGCGTATTTCACCAGTTTCTTCAGATACGACCACAATTACAGCATCGGTCTGTTCGGAGATACCAATAGCTGCCCTGTGACGAGTTCCAAAACGAGAATCTACAACCGAATCGGTCAAGGGCAAGTAACAAGCCGCCGCCAAGATCTCATTGCCGCGTATAATCACCGCCCCATCATGCAAAGGTGTTTTAGGCCAAAAGATCGTTTGCAAAAGTTTAGCAGAGATTACGCCTTTAATTAATTGGCCTGTATCTATGATCTCTTGTAAACCTGTCTCTCGTTCCAAAACGATTAGAGCTCCAAAACGAGTTCCTGAAAGATTAACGGCCGCAAAAGCTATCTCGTCTATCATACTCTTTAACTCTGTTCCATCAACCTCTTTAATGGCTGTGGAACCTATAATTCCACCCTGTTGACCCAAACGACTCAAAGCTCTGCGCAATTCTGGCTGAAAGACTACGGGCAGAGCTACCATCGTAGAGACCAAAATTCCATTGAGGATGTAACTCAAAGTCTGCAACTGGAATATATAGGCGATTCCTTGCAAGACGAAGAGGGCTAATAAACCTTGTAAAATCTGTATAGCTTTAGTCCATTTGAGAGCTAAAAGTATGTAATAGAAGAATACTGAGACTAAAAGTACGTCAATTAAGTCCAGATAGGTAAGATCTTGTAAAAAAGCATAAAAACTATTTCGCACAGAAACTTTACCTCTTCTTCACTAAAAAAAGTATCTTATTTAAACTCATACCTACTACTAAACAGGTGAAAAAACACTTTAAAAGATTAAACGGCAAAACCATAGCTACTATGTAACTAGTCAGAGAGGGCAGAGAAATATCAGTAAAAAAATTAGCCATCAGCCAGTAGGCCACAACATTGACAGGAAGCATTAAGAGAGAGGTGAGCAGACCTCCCCAGATAAAAGCCCTGATCATCTCTGAGCGATTGTAGACCCCTAATTCCACTTTGCGTCTGTATAGATAAGAACTTATACCTACTAAAGATACACCCATAATTATATTGGCAGGAATTCCCACAAACTCCCAGGGAGCCATCGAGAGCAAGAAGAAAGTCAAGTTCTTAATGACGATCACCGCTACTCCCGCCCAGGTCCCCAGCACAAAGGCCAACATAAGGGCGGGAACCTCCGAAAAATCGCAAGTCAAAAATGGAGCTGTGGGAACTAGAGGAACGCGAATGAATTGCATGAGGATCAAAGAGATCGCAGATATTAAAGCAACTTTCAACCAATCCCCAATACTTTTATTTTTCACCGTCAATTTCCATTCAAAGAAGAATCTATCCAGCGCAAATACTCGCTACTGCCCTCTACAATTGGCAGAGCTACTATCTCTGGAACTTCGTAAGAGTGCAATTTGTGTATCTCTTCCTCCAGCAGAGTCAACTTATCTCGTCTAGTCTTAACTAACATCAAATACTCTCGACATTCTTCGATTGCCCCTTCCCACCAATAAATGGAGACAGCTTTAGGAAGTATATTTACACAAGCGGCTAAACGATTATTCACTAAGTGAGTGGCAATAGACTTAGCTTCAGAAATAGAGGCCAAAGTTACCAAAACTACATAATAATCACTTTCCATAACTCAATCTCCTAACTTAATCTTTTTATTTTTCGATCTGTTCTTGCGCAGAGTTTTACAAGCCCTGCTTTCAGAAACGTGACCTGGCAGATCAAAAGCATCGACAATCACCGTAACCGCCCCAACATCTAAACTCTTTTTAGCCCAATAATGCCAAGTATCTCCCTCCACAAACTCAGCCTGTCCGAACTCCAAGAGGTCTCCATTATCATCCAGAATCAAAATTCCGACTTCAACGACCTTAACTTTATCGCAAGCTCTAATCTGAATGCGATCTCCTCTGCGCCCCCTATAAAATTGCAAATTTATCTCTAAAACCTCAGGAGGCTGAAAAAAATCCTCTACAGCAATTTCTAGGGTAGTACAGGAGTTGGCACAAGCCGCCTCTATATACTCTTTGCGGTGTTGAAAACGATCAGCATAAGCTAGAGCATCATGAAAATACTCCCATAAACGAGGAATAACACTGCACTTGTCACCATTAGGATGGAACAAGTAGCGAGTATCATCCTTAATATCCAGGGGCCAAGAACGCTTAAATGAAGAACTTCCCATCAACTGTGCGTTTCAATTTTCTTAAACTTCGCTCCTGCTCAAATTAATTTGTAATGTGTAATTCTTGAACGAGAGAGAAAATTTGAAAGATTGTTGGTAAAATTTTTTGAAATTAGTACTAGAGGAATGGAGCTTGTGGCGTGAAAAAAACAATCAATAAATTAGTGTAGTTGGGCCAGTGGTGGCCTGCTCATAAACGGAACTTTGGAATGGAAGTATACCTCATATGATGATCTCTCCTTTAAATTCGAATAGTTATGTTCAATATACTTCGCCTGTATTGACGGCGGTCAGTTCGCAAACTAAAGCAGACGTGGAGCAGGCTGTTCAACCTCAACAGACAGATACTTTGGTGACGAGCTCTAACTCTGTCGATGAGCCTGTGTCTATTAACGGGGCTATGTTGAGATCTTTATCTCATCCTACAGAGAGTGGTGGTTCTAATGTACAAGAGAGTGCCTCTGTAGCTCAGATTGTGGATGAACAGAAGGTTTTGAGCGATGAGGAAGTGGCGGCGGCTTGTAATGGTATAGCCGTATCGGGTGCTTCTAGAGAAGAGCGCACTGAGTCTATTATGGAATTGTTAGGACCTGCCGTGGAGAGAGCGGAGAGTCCTGATCCCACCTGGGTTAAGGCTACTCCTGAGCAGTTAAAACTTTTTGTCGGTGAGACTCTAGAGCATATTGATGGCTTGAGAGCTATCGGCCAGTTGCGTGGTATGGACTTTTCTCACCACGATATGGAGGATGGTTGTGGTAAATTCCAGCCTCAAGTAGCTCAATTCTTAGCCCTGCCTGGTCGCAACGATGCTGTAAAATGGGCCATAGCCAAACATAATGCCGCAGAACATCACGATGTTTGGAAAGATCCCAACGCTACTAAAGAGCAGCTAGCAGAGAGTGCCTCAGATATAATCAACGCTTGGCGCATGGAGAGGCCCGTCTATTCTAAACCTTCTTGGAGTTGGGAGAAGATCACAGATGTTATCAATTCTCAATTTGCCGATAATATGATAGGTATCGAACAGCGTGACGCGCTTTACGAGGCTATTCCCTTCCAAATGGAATACGAGAGCAGTTTAGCTTAGATTTAGGATTAGATTATTATGCCTTCAGCTAATTTTTTAGAGGCCAATTATGTAACTGGTGATAGGATCGTCTTTGTTAAAGATTGGGATCCTCACTTTGCTGCTGATGATCCATTTTATATTGATCCTATCCCTGAAGGGAGTCAGGGAACTATCGTGGCTGTCGGCTCAGATCGTGTTAAAGTCAAGATGGATGATCGAGAGATGTGGCCTAGTGTTATTGTTCTGCGTGCCGAGGCTAGCTTGAGTTTTTGTCCTCCTGAGGATACAGATTATATAAAAAGAATTTTTTAGAAATTAAGTCGTATGTCTATCGATGTGGATGAAGTTGAAGGGTGCTTATGTGATGCGCCTGCAGTGGTTTTAGCTTCTGGTTCTCCGAGGCGCAAGGAGATCTTAAGTGGGTTAGGACTAGATTTTGAAATTATTTTGCCTTGCGGGACGGTAGAGCCTGAGTTTGCAAGGGGATGTTGTTATTCTTCTTCCCAGATCGAAAAGAGAGTAAAAGACTCTGCTAAGTCTAAGGTTAAGTGTGTAGTTGACATTTTAGAGAGAGAGTCAGTCAGAGGAGAGTCTTTAATAATCGGAGCGGATACTGTCGTCGTCTCTCGTGGGAAAGTTTTGGGCAAACCTGCAGATGCGGAAGAAGCTAAGGTTATGCTCCGCTCTCTCTCTGGCCATTGGCATCGCGTCTTTACTGGTCTTTCTGTTGCTCAGTTGCGTAAGAGGAGGATAGTTGCATCTTGTTCTGTAACGGCTGTACACTTTCGCCACTTGCAAGATGAGGAGATAGAAAGATATGTATCTACAGGTCATCCTTTAGATAAGGCTGGAGCTTACGGCATTCAAGAATTGGGTTCTTTATTTGTTTCTGAAATTCGCGGTTGTTATTCCAATGTGGTGGGGTTGCCAATTATCGTTTTGGACTCACTGATGAAAAGATTGGGTTGGAATATTTTAGAAATGCAAAAGTGTTAGCTGATGTTAGATTTTTTTGATAAATTAGTGGCTGGGTTCTCGCCCGATCTAGGTCTGGATTTGGGAACGAGTTATGTAGGTATGTTAGAGTGTAATCGGGGAAAATGGCGTGAACCTGCCTGTTTGGCTTACGAGGGAACCCCGCGTCAACTTTTAACTTTGGGTGAGAAGGCTAAAATAATTGAGGGGCGTTGTGAGGAGACTTGCAAGATAGTTCATCCGATAACTAACGGTTTTATCTATGATTATGACGGAGTTTTAGAGTTAATACGCTTGTGTTTTGCCAAGTGTACTCGTTTAGGTCTTCTGGGTCCTAGAGTTATGGTGGCTGTGCCTGTGGGCAGTTCAGAGACGGATTGGCAGGTTTACACTGATCTATGTAAGGCGGCGGGAGCACGCAGTGTGTTTGTTGTACCCTCTATTTTAGCTAGTGCTATGGGGGCAGGGTTAGATGTTTCGGGCAGTAAGACTTGCTTTGTTTTGGATATTGGAGCTGGTGTAAGTCAGGCGGCCATGATCTGTATGGGTGGAATTGTGGCGGCTGATTGTGTGCCTATAGCTGGAGATAGTTTTGATGAGAGTATTATCAATTATTGTCGTCAGGAAAAAGATTTAATTGTTGGCAAGGAGAGTGCTGAGAGGTTAAAAACAAGCGGAGGTTGTGCCTGGACTGATAAAGCAGAAGAGGAGTTTGTTGTCAAGGGTAGGGATCTCAAGAGCGGCTTGCCTAGAGCAATAAAATTGACCTCCGGTGAACTCTGTAATATTTTGAGTTCAGATCTGCAGATTATTGTCAATATGTTAGAGAGGCTTTTGCAGATTACTCCGCCTAGTTTTGTAGCTGATGTGGCTGAAAATGGACTTTGGCTCTGTGGAGGCGGGAGCTTATTGAAGGGTTTGGAGCAGTTTTTAGCCTACAAGCTGAGCCTGTTGTGTGTGAAAGTTGCTGAACCTAAACTCTGTTCTTTGAACGGTTTAGAGAAGATGTTTTATAATCCTAAAATTATGTATACGATCTCTTCTGACAGTCTAAATAGAGCTGTGAGTAGTTTTTAAAATATGTGGACACATATTCGACGAGCTATAATTATTATAATTGTTGTGATCACTCTCTTTTTGGGATTGGAAACTATAGGAAATATGGAGGTAGTGCGTCTGTCCGTGCTAGATCTCTCCTATGTGCAAGGAGGCCTTACCCAGATTAACAATTGGTTAGATAGGTGTAGAGAGGGCTTGGCACATTATGAAGAGATTAAAGCCGAAAATGAGTCTTTGCGTTTAGAAAATCAAAAATTAAAAAATGATATTTCTAAGTTACACTATGTCTCCAAAGAGAATGGCGAATTACGTTCGCTTTTAAAATTAAAAGATAGATTCACTTGTAAAAATATTCTCTTTGCTCAGGTTGCCGCTCGTGATCCTAATGGTTGGAAAAAAGAGGTAGTTTTAGATAAAGGGTATTTAGATGGTGTTGTTGAGAATATGGCGGCGGTAGATTCGCGCGGTCTGTTGGGTAAGGTTACCGATGTGGCCAGGAATTCTTGTCGTTTAGAGCTGTTAGACAGTTGCAATT
>JAFSXH010000089.1 GCA_017444165.1 bacterium
TAACGGCAGGACAATAAATGCAGATGTCAATGGAGCGTTCCAAATTTTGAGGAAAGTATTCCCGAATGTTTCGGCTGACGGGATAGAGGGCGTAGTGCTACGTCCAGTTGTGGTAGTTGCTGCGTAGACCGCTTGCTTGGTAGGGCTTGCCCTACTCAGCTTGTCGAGAGCAGTTAATAAACAATAAAGTTTATTAAAATATTTAATATTATTTATTAAATTTATTTATAAACATAGCATGAGTAAAGTACCTATGAATTTCACCTGGATAGAAGGTTTTGAAATAAGTGTCAAGGCGGAGGGTGGGGCGGTTGTGCTCTCCGCTAACAGGGAAGGGCTGCTCTCTTTGGCCAACCACTTGCGCACTTTAGCGGAGGGGGCTGGGGAGGATCATTTTCATTTAGATGAGTACAACTCTCTTGAGGAAGGTTCGCTGGAATTGATCGTAGAGAAGATTGACGTCAAGCCCTCTTAGGTGGCGAATCCTGCGAATTGGCTCATGTAGAGTTGGTAGTATTTGCCTCTCTGCTCCAGAAGCTGGGAGTGTTTGCCTTGTTCTACTATCTGGCCCTTGTCTAGAACTACGATCAGATCGGCATCGCGCACTGTGGAGAGGCGGTGGGCGATAACTATGCTGGTGCGGTTTTGCATGATCTTTTGCATAGCACTTTGGATGTTCTTTTCAGTGCGGGTATCAACGCTGGAGGTGGCTTCATCCAAGATCAAAATTTTGGGATCGGCTATGAAGGCGCGGGCGATAGATAAAAGTTGTCTCTGGCCGTGGCTCAGGTTTGTACCGCCTTTTTCTAAAACGGTCTGCAGACCTAAAGGCAAGCGTTCGATAAATTCGCGACAGTGGCTCGAGTCTAGAGCTTTAGCAATATCTTCAGCGGTGGCCTTTTCGTTGGCGTAGAGCAGATTGTTGTAAATAGTGTCGCTAAATAATATTGTATCTTGTAAGACTATGGCTATATTTTGGCGCAGACTCTGGCGGGCGACATTCTTCAGATTCTGACTGTTGATAGAGATCGTTCCTGTGTCGGCATCATAAAAACGCAATAATAGGTTGGCGACAGTCGTCTTGCCGCTTCCCGTGGAACCTACTAGCGCGATCTTCTGGCCAGGTTCAATTTTCAAATTGAAATCTTTTAAGATCTTCTTTTGGGGAACGTAGCTGAAATTTACCTCTTCTAAGGTTATAGAAGGTTCTTCTAATTTTTGTAATTCTTCTCCTGATTTGTCTTCTATAGTTCTGTCTATGATGGCAAATACGCGCTCTGCACCTGCTACAGCACTTTGCAATTGACCGTAGATCTGCCCCAGTTCGTTAATGGGTCGGCTGAACTGTTTTACATAGACGATAAAGGCCGAAATTACACCAATAGAAATAATGCCTTTTATGGCAAAATAACCGCCGAAGGCCGCGATAATTACAAAGCCTATATTGCTGATACCGTTAATTAAAGGGCCCATAACTCCGCTGTACAATTCCGTTTTAATGCCCGCTTCGGTCAGTTTATCAGAAGTTCGACAAAATTTATCTACACTTATCTTTTGGTGATTGTAAGCTACGACTGTGCGATAACCTGAGATCATCTCCTCAATGTTGCCATTGAGTTTACCCATCAATTCTTGTTGCTCTCGCGAGTGTTTTAAGACTTTTTTTGCTAAAAAGTGGCTCACTCCTAAGGTCAGAAGAACGCTGCTAAAACTTAAAAGGGCCAACTGCCAACAGTACCACAGCATGATCGAAGCTGTACCTATAATGCTGAGGAGACCTGAGAAGAGGAATATTAAAGCTCTGGAGGCGTTGATAGAAATATTTTCAATATCGTTAGTCATGCGGCTCATGAGATCGCCGTGGGAGTGAGTATCTAAATACTTTACCGGCAGATCGATTATTCTGGAAAAGAGTTCTTCGCGCAGACGTTTGACAATATTCTGCCCTAGATGGGCCCCAATTAGTCCCTGAATTAATTGGCAGAGGCTCTGCAACAAATAGAGAGAGAGCATAATTATTATGCTATGGGAAAGATCACCGCCGCTTTGAGTGATAATATCGACAGCTTCACTCTGATAACTAGGGGCAAAGATACCACTTAAAGAGCCAACGATCACGATTAAAAACATCGAGAATAATTTGCCCTTTTCGTTGATAAAATAAGCGGAAAGACGCTTTAAGGTCGCTCTCTTGTTCTGAGCGTATTCTACTTCTGTAAATTGACTGGGGCGCATAGGGGTAGCCATTAGATCGCCTCCTCATCAATTTGAGAATAATAAATATCGCGGTAAATGTCGCACGCCTTTAAGAGCTGATCATGTGGTCCCTGGGCGATCAAATGTCCATCTTCTAAGATAAGTATATTATCGGCTCGTTTGACAGAGGCTATTCTCTGGGCAACAATAATTTTAGTTATATTTTTCTTCTTCAGATTGAGGGCTTCATACAGATTAGCTTCGGTCTTCAGATCTAAAGCACTGGTAGAGTCATCAAAGAGGATAAATTCTGATTCTTTCAGCAGAGCCCGCGCTATAGAGAGACGCTGGCGTTGGCCTCCAGAGACATTGTGGCCGCCTTGAGTAATTAATGTCTTGTAACCGTCTGGAGTCTCATTGATAAAATTGTCGGCTTGGGCAATAGAAGCGGCCGAAAAGAGCTCTTTGGATTGGGCTTGAGGATTGCCCCAAAGGATATTTTTGCGAATAGATAGATTGAATAATTCGCTCTTTTGCATAGCTAAAGCCACTTTATTGCGCAAATACTCCAGATCGTAATGGCGGATATTTATACCATCTAACAAAATTTCTCCCTCGTCTATATCGTAAAAACGCAAGATTAAATACAATAATGTACTCTTGCCAGAACCAGTAGACCCCATGATCGCCAAAGTTTCTCCTTGGTGGAGGATGAAACTCACCTTGTCGAGAGCCTTCTTATTCGTGCCAGGGTAGCTGAAAGAGACATTTTTGAATTCTATCTGACCGACTAATTCTGTAGGGCCGATAAAAGAACCACCCTTTATCTCTGGCTCTAAAGAGAGTATCTCCTTTATTCTCTTCCAGGAGACTATTCCCAAAGAGAGATCTTGAAAGATTATTGTCACTAAAAATATGCTCAAGAATAGGCGAGTAGTGTAGGTTATGGCCGCCATTATTGCTCCGGGGCTAGTTTCTCCCAAGTTCACCTGTATAGATCCTGTCCACAAAATTAAGGCGATCATTATATAGGTCAAAGAGTTAATGACGGGATTGACGAGCGAAAAGAGTACTAAGACGGCTAGCTGAGTACTTACTAGGGCGAAATTCTCTCTTTCAAAGCGTTTCTTTTCATAGAATTCTTTGACACAAGCCTTGATAACACGGATACCAGCAATATCTTCCTGCACTAAAGAATTTAATTGATCCAAACGCTCTCTGAGAACGCTCATTAATGGTTCCATCTTCTGCATACAGAAGTACAAGAAGATAACAGTCAGAGGGATGATAGCCAGGGCAATTAGACCGAAGTCTCTATTCAGAGTGAATATGCAGTAGAGGCTTCCCAACATCAATAAGCCTGTGCGTACTATGCCGCGTATCAAGCGGGATATTAAATTTTCCGTTTGAGTAACATCGCTAGTCGTGCGCGTAATTAATGTACCCGTACCTAGACGGTCTACTTGGCTGAAAGAGAGGGACATTATTTTAGCAAATAACTGCTGGCGCAGTTTATTGCCGATATTCTTACAGGCCTGTTGGGTAAAAAAGTTATTGAGAGAACCGCCCAAACAACCTACAACGAGGCAGAAAACCATAACAAAGCCAAATCTGACGATGAGTTCCAACTGGTCTTGACTGCTGGTCTGTATTCCTAAAATGCCCTCATCGACGATCTTGCTCATGAGGCCTGGCTGTAAGAGATCCATGATGACCTCAGCCATCATAGATATGATCGCCAAAAGTTCCCAATGTAGATATTTTTTTACTAAAGGCCACATTTGCTTAGGGGATGAGCTTGAATATATTGTAATATTCGTTCATGCTCATAAATTTTTGGTAGTATAGGTTGTCTGTCGTCAGGGTAATTGAGAACGACGAATCTTCATTAAACTTGCGGACGCACTTTTGCAATTTTTGACAGAGCAATTTATTAAAACCTTGAGGGGAATAGTAAGCTAAAGTTATGTGGGGAGTAGAGGGATAGGGCAAAGGTCTAATCTCTTCCAAAAGGTTGTAGAGGTTCATCCATTTGGCGTATTCTTCTTCATCAATCGGACGAAGGCCTAAACACAGACTTGTATTTACCATATTGAATACGAATGTGCTCTCCATTTTGATCTCCAGGAAAAGGCATTCGCAAATTCTGCGTAAACCTGATAGAAGACTCGATAAGTTTTTCACGCTGGGCAATATTAACTTCAGGAACATCAAGAATCAGAACGCGAGTATTCCAATA
>JAFSXH010000090.1 GCA_017444165.1 bacterium
ATTTGAAACGACAAATTTTTTATCTGGGCCACCTGTAACTGAAAAATGTGTATCACCAAGTGATTGTTCACCTGTAGCTGAAAGATTGATATCACCAAGTGTTTGACCTCCTTTAACTTCAAAGCCGCTTAATATATATTCTGACATATACCACTCCTGCAAAAAAAATCTTTTAATAATTTCCTAGTTAAAATTTAGAATTTCATATTTGTTAAAAATCCAAGACACTCATCTTTTGCTGATAGCAAATTGCTCACTCCGTAAACAATTTTCTAGCAGATCATTGCACGCAAACACTGGACAAACAAACAAGTCTCGCGATACACACCGCAAACAAAATTTTTGAGTACCTAAGATTAACTTCTCGTATTTTAACTTCCCTAAATCTATAGTGGACCCCGATTTTTGGACAGGTAGATATGGTAATATTTGAGGGGTAATTTTCTATAAAGGAGACGATTATGCCCTCGATTAAGAAGAAACACGGCAATGCTTTTAAGGCAAAAGTAGCTATAGAGGCTATTAAAGGGATGAAGACCTTGAGTGAAATTGCAAGAGAGTACTCCATCCACCCTCTACAGGTCAGTAAGTGGAAGAAAAAGCTACTTGATAATGCAAAGGACCTGTTTGAGGATGGCAGAACTTCAAAGACTCAGCCTGAATCTGAGCAATTAATAAAGGAGCTATACGAAGAAATCGGTATGCTTAAGGTCGAAAATGACTTTTTGAAAAAAAAATCTGGTTTTAACTGATAACAATGCAAAAAGAAAATTAATAGACCCCAACAATTCCAATTTGTCTATTACAAGGCAGTGTGAATTGTTGGAACTAAGTCGTTCTAGTTACTACTATGAGCCCATCCTAGAAACAATTGAAAATCTCAGCCTCATGAAAAGAATTGACGAGCTTTATACAGAACACCCAGCTCTAGGAAGTCGTCAAATTACAGCAGTGCTTCGTAATGAAGGGAAAATCGTAAACCGTAAAAGGATTCAACGGCTTATGAGACTCATGGGAATAGAGGGAGTATGTCCTAGAAAAAGCACGAGTCTTCCAAATGAAGAACATAAAATTTACCCATATTTACTGAGAAATATTACAATCACTCATGCCTTTCAAGTTTGGAGCATTGATATCACATACATTAGAATGCATGAAGGATTTTTGTATCTGGCTGCTGTCTTAGATTGGTATAGCCGCTTTGTTTTGTCGTGGGAACTCTCCAATGCCATGACAACAGATTTTTGTATAGAAGCCCTTCTGAACGCTTTTAAGCATGGAATTCCAGAGATCTTTAACTCAGACCAAGGATCCCAATTCACTTCATCAGACTTTACCTCAGAGCTTCTCAGACGTGATATTAAAATTAGCATGGATGGCAAAAGGAGAGCTCTTGATAATATCTTTATCGAAAGGCTATGGAGAACGGTAAAATACGAAGAGGTGTACTTGAAAGATTACCTTACGGGTAAAGAAGCCTACGATGAATTGAAAAAGTTCTTTAACTACTATAACACAAAGCGTCCCCACTCGGCATTAGGAGGAAAAACTCCCTACAGCGTTTTCAACAAAAGATAACAAATACTAACATATTATCCACAAGTTATGAGTCTCCCTCCCCCCAGACCCCCCTTCCTCATGCCAGTGGTTCCAACATTTTACCTCTGCTCCGACATCTATCTTGCTTTATCTCTTTACTACTACTAAATCTTAATGTATGAATTTAAACGATCTCTGGCTTAGAGATCTTTACCAAATACACCCCTCATAATTGTCCAAACTTTGGGGTCCACCTTAAAAGGCTGCTGGACTTGAAACACCAAAGTTATTAGAGAATGCTTCTGGACTGAATATGGTTTTGGTAGACCACAGCGAATATTCCCAATCTGCTGAAGGAATGAAGAATGCCAATATTATCACTATCATAGATCATCATGGAGATGGATCTGTCCAAACAGCTAATCCGCTAATTTATGATGCAAGACCACTTGGATCTACGGCGACAATCATCTGGTTACGATATCGATATTACGGTATTAAACCAGATAAACAGAGCGCAATTGTTATGATGGGTGCAATCCTGTCAGATACCAAAAACCTTAAATCTGAAGCAACAACTTTGGCAGAACACGCTGCAGTTAGTGAGTTAAGTAAGTTGGGCGGTATATCTGATATTGGTGCTTTTTATGAGGGAATGTCCAAGGCGCAGCTTTCCGATGAAG
>JAFSXH010000091.1 GCA_017444165.1 bacterium
AATGCCCGGTTATTGAGACTGGATCTTTCTCTATGTTGCTGAGATGTGAGAATATCTCTTTCTCATATAGTGGTCAGGAACCTTATTTATTGAATGATTTCAATCTATCATTAGAATTAGGAGAGTTTACTCTTCTGCAAGGTAAATCTGGCTGTGGAAAGACGACCCTGCTTAAGATCTTAGGGGGGCTCATCGCTCCCCTAAAGGGTCGTGTACTCATGGGTGATTTTTCTTTTTATGAAAATAGTGATGTTAAATTATCATCTTTTCGTCAAGAGAATATCGGTTTTATCTTTCAAGAGGCGTACTTAGAACCTCAATTTACAGTTTGGGAAAATATTCTTTTGCCTTTATATTTTGGTCGTCAATCTTTGGGTAAGGCTGGCAAGTTGGCGGGGGAACTTTTAGAAGAGTTGGATATGATCGACTACAAAGATTCTAAAGTCTCTGCTCTCTCTGGTGGACAACGTCAACGTGTGGCAACGATTAGGGCTTTTATTAATAAACCTATGTTAATTTTAGCGGATGAACCAATAGCTAATTTGGATGATGAGAATAGTTTTGCTATCTTTTCTCTTTGGCAGAAATTCATTAAAGAGAAAAAGATCTCTCTAGTTATGACTAGTCATTTTATTCCTGATGTTTTAAAAGAATTTGATATTTATCCTCAAGTGAAGCGTGTTGATCTCTAGATTTATATACTTAGCCAATATTGGCGATTCACCTTTAAAAAACAGGGCCGTAATCTTTTCTTTAGCCTTTTCTGTGGCGACTATTATACTATTTTTTAGTCTATTTAATGGGGCTGAAGTTCTCATTGAGAGATCTTTACACGGCACTATTCCCAATATTGTAAAGGCCGAACCGCAAAAATTATCCTTGGGAGATTTGGAGACTAGCAATACCATCGGTGAGGATGATATAAAAGCATTAGAACTGTTGCCTGAAGTGGAGAGAGTTTATAAAATTGGAAGACTTAAGAAACCGGCTTCCCTGCAGGCAAATTATTCGGGTCAGCTTTTTTTCAGTGATATTTTAGTGGAGTTAGTATCCCAAGATTATATTGATCTTTTACGTATACAGAACAATTTGGATAAACTGGGAGATGCTGGGGAGTTAGACGTTCTTTTGCCATCCTCAATAAGTGAAGTTTTAAGTTCGGGAGTTAGTATCCATACTGATCTTCCTAAGATAGATGTGCAAGCGTTAGTTGGCTATCATTTTTCTTTAATCATAGGCAGTTCTAGTTTTTCCAAAACTTCTCATTTTACTAAAAATCGTTGTCGTATTGTGGGAGTTTCACCTTTTGTAGGTGTAGGTGGACCGAGTATAAGTTTTGAAAAAGCCATTGCTTTGGCTCCAGATTTTGTAGATTGTTCGGCTATCTTGATTCAGTTAAATGGTGAAGAGAGAGCTTTAGAAAATGTTTTACAAAAATTAAAAGAATTAAGGTTGCGTATTTATGAAGATAATCTTTTTAGTTCGCTGGCCAATATATTAAAGTGGATACAGATAAGTTTAATTGTCTTTTGTGCGCTTTTGGTTATTTGTGTCGGTTTTTCTAGTTTGGCAATTAGTGAATTGCAAATTAAAAATAATTTGTATAGATTGAGCTTATATCGAGCTTTAGGAGCTTCATGCAGAGATATTCTTACCATATATTTTATCAAAAGTTTTATATGTAGTTTAATTAGCGTAATTTTAGGTTTTATGATGAGTCTCTTTGTTGGTAAGATCATTAATGTGTATTTTGCCGAATTATTTTTACCTACTCCATCTATTATTTTAATTGGCTCTTTGTCTGTGATGCTTGTCAATTGTTTGTTTTCTATTTGGCCCATCGTTGGTGTTAGTTCTTTTTATGTCAAAAAAGGTTTGTATAACTTATGATAGAAGCGCACCCCCAAGCGTAACAAATCAAATGATTTATTGAGGTTAAGTTTGCCATGGAAAAGAGATGTGGTGAAAGTTTAGGTTTCTTTTTGGGCCTTTTAGCTGGTACGGCTATTGGCGTTTCTTTAGGGATGATTTTAGCTCCTCATTCTGGCGAAGAAAATAGACGCATTATCAATGATAAAACTTCCGAGTATAAAGCAATGATGAATGAAAAGTTTGCCGAGTATCGTCAGAAGGCTTCTCAGGCAGCTTCGAACTTACAAAATAGTGCTAGAGAGTACTTCAACCGTCCTGAAAGCAGTTTTGAGGGTGATGTAGTTGTTGGTAGTGCGTCAGAAGCTACTGGTGTTGAAATTCCTGCCGAAGAGAAAGCTTAGTTTAGGGGAGGTTACTATCTTGGATATTAAAGTAGAAACTAAAGATATTGAAAACATTGTTAAATTAGTCAGTCTCAGTGGCGAGATCGATGTTTACACATCTCCTAAAGTGAAAGAGACTATTAACGCTCTCATCGAGGGTGGAAGTTACAATTTAATTATCAATCTCGAGCAGGTTCGCTACATCGACAGTACTGGTTTAGGTGTTTTGATCGGTGCTTTGAAGAAAGTTAGAGAACACGAAGGCAACATTTACCTCGTCTGTGTAGATCAGCAGATTAAGAAGGTCTTTACTATTACTGGTTTGGTTAAGATCTTTAAGATTTTTGAAAACAACGAAGAGGCTATCAGTAGCTTTAGATAGACTGCCTTTTTACACACGTTGCCCCTCAGGAAGTTAGAGTTCTTGGGGGGTATTTTTTGTTAATTTGTCA
>JAFSXH010000092.1 GCA_017444165.1 bacterium
CACATGGTTGAGGCCGTTCCTCTTTTACATGGTGTAGCTTGGGAGAGGATCTGGGAAGAGATGCACACCATCTTAGAACAGAAGATCGGCGAAAGTGAAGATCTTTGGCGTAAGAGCAATGTCCTAAATTTCTTTGGTGTCAATTATAGTGATGAAGCCTTTTCTATCATACATGCAATCGAGGAGGCCGATGCGTCTGGATGGAGTTTTTGGCCTCTCAGTGCTGAGAAATTGCATGTTTGGTTGCATGAAAAGATCGAAGGTGACTGGTGCAGACTCTCTATTTTGAAATTGTTCTTCCTTTTGCATGATTTTTGGAATGGAGCTGGTGACAAGAAAAAATTGCCATCTTACATTTACTCTTCTTTGATTAGGATGTTCGAAGGCAGAGTCGGGGAGTTGATTGCTAAAAAGGGCAGTTTAGAAGAGTGGCATCTGTTGCTCTATAGGAGTAAGACTTTTCCCTTGGAGGCTTTAGCGGCTCACTTTCAAGATATAGATAGTGAAGGCAAATATTTTTATGAGTCGAAAGAGCGCGGGCGACTTTACTTAGATCATTTAGTAAGTGACTATTTAGAGCAGGGGCCTCTCTCTGATCCTGTTCTGCCCATTGGTGGAATGGAGTTGTGCGAGGAACTTCATTTAGATTCTAGTCCGCGTATCGGTTATTTGTTAGAGAAGTTGCGAATAGCCAGTTTGGACAGGAATTTCTCGAAGGAGGAGGCTCTGGCATTTGCTTCAGATCTTATTAAGGGGTTTTGACCTGTATGGGGACGATCTACATTGGACGTTATAAAGTAATTGAAGAGTTGGGACGCGGCGGTATGGGTGTGGTCTACCGTGGTGAAGATCCCGTTCTGGAGCGTCCAGTGGCTATAAAAGTTCTGCCCCCTAAGAAGATGAATGCCAAGTCTATCGAGCGTTTTTTACGCGAGGCAAAAACGTCGGCTCGTTTAGATAATCCTTACATCGTCAAAATTCATGACATTGGTCAGGTTGATGATATACGCTTTATCGTCATGGAATATGTCGAAGGCAGTGCATTGAGCGATCTGATCGATTATGAAGAGATCCCCACACCTGAACAGCTAAATACTCGTTTAAAGATCTTTCGTCAAGTCTTAGAAGCTGTTAAATATGCCCATGAGTGTGGGGTCATCCATCGCGATCTCAAGCCCGATAACATCATGATTAACAAGGCCGGCAATGTGAAGATCATGGATTTTGGTCTCGCTTTCTTTGCTGGTCAGCATTCTCTGACAGAGGTCGGTCAAGTTATGGGGACGGCCGCATACGTCTCCCCTGAACAAGCGGCTGGTAAGATGACCGATGAGCGGACGGATATTTACTCTTTAGGTGTTATTCTCTTCGAGTTGTTGACTGGTCGCTGGCCTTTCGAAGCTCAAAATCCTTTGGAGATGTTCCGCAAAGTGGCTGAAATGCCCGCTCCTTCTCCTAAGGTATTCAATAAGAGCGTCTCTTTAGGGCTGGAATCTTTTGTTTTGAGGGCTTTGCGCAAGAAGCCTGAAGATAGATTCCAAAATGTGGGAGAGATGTTGGAGAGTTTCGATCTCTGCCTGCGCCAGGGAAATAAGGAGTCTAATTCGGGAAGTTTTTCCGCAGTCGAACCTAATAGGTTGTCCGTAAAAACGCCAACTCGTCTACCCGCTCCTTCTTCAGCCCGTTTGGCTACTCTTTCAGGAAATAAAACTCCCGAGCGTCTGCCCGATCCTGGAGAATTGAAGCGCAATAGCTCTGCCTCGGCCTCTCCAACTCCATCTTCCTCTTCAGAGAGTAAGACGGAGTCATCTGCCAGAGAAGAGCTGGAAACAACTCAGATGGCCAGCGCAACTCCTTCGCGTTATGCTCCCAACAGACAGACTTTCACTTCTGGTCGATCTGCCGTAGTAGGATCTTCGCGCAGGAGCAATGTCAGGAAGGGTGGAGCTGGAGTTATCACTATTGGAGGTGAAGCTGCTTTTCGCACTTCAGTGGCTTCCTACACTCAAAATGAGCCTGTGCGCGTGGTTGTTCCTCCGCCAGGTCCTGCCGTAAAAAAGGCTATTGAACAGACTAGTGTAGATGTAAGGATCCCTGAAGTGAGTGAGAAAAAAGAGAGCGGTCCTGAATCAGTTAAGGATGTTAAGCCAGAGGTCTCTCCTAATACTGGATCTTCTGAAAGTAATCGCGCTTTTGTGCCTCGTCCTATGTCTTTCAAGTCTAAGCCTGTGGCAGAAACGCCTAAGCCTGTTGCTAATAACGCCAACAACGAAGAACGTCACTTTGTGGGGGGCAGTGGCAATGGCGTGGCCTCCAGTTCTTGGATGGCTAATGTGGGGGAAAAAGAAGATCTCTCTAAGATCGCTCCTGCGATTGCTCCTGAAATAGAAGCGACAGAGGCTGAACGTCAGGTAGGGGATATTTTAGAGAATGGTTTAGATTTTATGGCCAACGCTAAGTACAAGGAGGCGGTGGGAGAGTTTTCCTTAGTCTTACAGCGTGAACCGCAAAATGTTAAAGCCTTAATCGCTTTGGCCCGCGCCTATATGGAATTAAACGAGTATGAGAAGGCGCAGAAAAATATTGAAAAATCTATTAGTTTAGCTCCCGACAGTGCTGAAAGTTATGTGGCTTTAGCCGATCTTTACGCACGCACCTCCGACTCCAGCGCGGTCATAGCTACTTTGCATAAGGCCCTAGATCGCAACGAATACGACAATGCTCTGCGCTCTCGTTTAGCTTTCTTGTACGCCCAACAGCATCGCTATGATGTGGCTTTAGAGCAGTATTGTTTAGTTTTGGAACAATTGCCTAACGATTTTGTGGCTAATTTCCAGTTGAGCCTCTTATTGATGGAACAGAATCGTTTAGAGGAGGCTTTGCCCTGTGCGGAGAGGGCTGTTCAGGCTAATCCTTTAGATGTTGATGCTCTGGGATATTTGAGTTATCTTTACGTGCAGGTGGGAAATGTACTCAAGGCTCAGCAACTTTTGAGTATGTCTTTAGAGAGTGGTATTATAGCTAATGCCGATTTCTATACAGATTTAGCCTCTATCAGTATTTTGCAGAAGCGCGACAATCAGGCTGTGGTTGAGTTGAGCGAGGCTCTAAAATTAGAGCCAGGCCATATTGAGACTTCTTCCAAGTTGGCCTCTCTTTTGTGTCACCACAATCAGTTGAATGAGGCGGTAAAAACTCTAAATCAGGCATTAAAGTATCATCCCAACAGTTTGAGCCTGCATAG
>JAFSXH010000093.1 GCA_017444165.1 bacterium
AAGAGGTTATCATAATAAACAATTTAAAGCAAACAAAAAAAATATTCACAGAACTGCCAAACACAAACACAACATATCAAACTTACAACGCACCACAGTCGCAGACAAAGTTCGGCCTTTTGTGATGAACCGACTACTTTTTAATTCGTAATTCATAATGCGTAATTCGTAATTGAAATGAATTAATTATTTCTTTCCAAAATAATTACGCATTACGAATTAAGCATTACTAATTGTTAGCAACAACTTCAGGTACTACACATAAAAAAGTTGTAAACCGCTATTCTAAAGACAAGTGGAACATTTTTTGCTAGAATACCACCTAACAAATATTGAGAAGGAGTTTTATCTGTGTTGAGTTCAATCTGCTACAAAAAGAAAATAGCCAGACTTACCAATTTAATAATCCTAATGTTATTGTTATTTGCCTTGCCAGCGATAGCTCAAAATTCTCAACAGATCCAGCAGAGCAAACCAGAAATCGTCATAAATGGCAATCCTCTGCCTCCAACAGCAATTTTAGGTTACACTGGAAGTGACTGGGCGGTGAAAGCTACACCATTTTTGAGCTTCTCAGGTGCGGTAGTAAGTGTTATGAATAATCGCATGGAAGCGACTTGGATAGATTCTACTCTAGTAATCGTCTCCGAAGAAAATACCTGCCAGTACAATGAGCAGGTCATTCCCTTACAGTTGCCCTGTGGAATGTACCAGGGAGACATGATCGTCCAATTATCTGAGATCTGTCGCATAATTAACGCCACAGTAGAGGTTCAGGATGGCAAAATAATCGTCTGGAACAAGACCTCTTCCAACACTCCAGTAGATGTAGCTCAGGGAGGCCCTGCTGGTGTTACCAACGCTAAAGCGGGTTACTTAAATAGTTTTGCATCAGGAAACATTCCTGGTTTGAACTCTCGCAATTCGCGCACTTCAAACACAGGCTATTCAGAGCCAGATAGATCGGCCAATCAATCTTTCGATCAGGCCAACCTCAATAACCCTAACCAAAATGCCAACATGTCACCCTACGAACGACCTATCGTATCTCTGACAAACATAGGCGGAAAAAATTATACACTAGAATCTCCCCGCAGTGCCGCAGACATAGCCGCCTCTAACCCTGCTAACGCCTTTAACAGCGCTGAAAAGCAGGGAGTTATGGGAGCTATCACCAACGGTCAAAGCGTAATAAAGTACAGCCCCACCGTTACCGATCCAGCACAAGCCAGAGTATCAGATAATCGCGGAGTGGCCATTTCTAATCCTCCCGATATAAACCAACAGTTCAGATTACCCAAACCAGCTAAGATCGTAGCCACATCGCTATTTGTAGAAAAAGATCTCTCCAACTTAATGACCGCCTATGAAATTACTACAAAAATTCGCAATGACGGTGAAGTAGCTTGCGAAAAACCCTTTATGGTAAAAATTATGGCTATGGGCAACCGCCACCCTGGATCCTGGGAGATGTTGGAGAACTATCTAATAGATCCCCTGCAACCAGGCCAAGAGGTGGAGATAACCAAAAAAGCTGACGGCAACCAATTCCCGACTCTCCAGAGTATGCGTATAATCTTTAAGGTTTCCGTATTAGAGGAAGTTCCCAACCCTCACGATGGCTTCACAGAGCGCAATTGGCAGACGAAGAATACTAAGTATAAGCGTCTAAAGGATCACTCCCAAACTACTCCCAAAGTTAGAGAAGTGAGTAGTATCGAGAAGGAGACACACTTCTAAAAAAAACAAAACACTAAAGTTAGCCCACATGGGCTAACTTTTTTGCTCTATCTGAGGATATTTCTTGATCTTTAATGGCGGAGGAAATACAAAAATGGAAAGCTCAGACGAAACAAAAGATATACCTTTGAACCTCTCCCGCTTATAGAAGCTGGAGATTCTCGAGAAGTTTGGTATACGGACTAACGCCTAACAGCATATCCCGAAGGAGTTAGCTATCAGGACACCCTTATTCTCAAGGGGCTGTCCAAAAGCCCCCTACACAGTTCCTCGAAATCGAAGTTCTGCTTACTTTTGCGGGGCATTGTACAGCAATAGTTATAGCTTTGCAAGATGAGCTACAGAGTTTTGTGTTTTGAGCGGGCATCGAACCCGCTCAAAACACCGCCAATCATTTCCTACCTAAGAGGAAGGAGTCTTCTGGCGGATTGCGACAAACGAAGAGTTTCCAGAATTAGATGAACCTGGATGTCGTATCAGTAATTGTCCCAAGTTTGTTCTTAACTCGCTTCTAAAAAAGAGATATAGTTCAGAAGAATTTTCGAGAAAAATGAAGGAAGCTAGTGAGTATGTGTTTGAAAAAGAATGCAGATTGGGGCCGGGTGTTTTTCCATGTCTCTAACCATAAAATAGACGTATCTAAATTATCAAAATTCCAGCGATCCACGCAAACAGTTGTTGTATTTTCCCAAAACTTTCACTATAATCAGCGAAATTAAGAAAGAGGTTACCTATGAAGAAGAATTTTTTTAATGTCGCATTAGCTTTGAGTATTGCTTCGTCTTTGTTTATCTCTGGTTGTACCGAAAACAAAGACAAGACTCCTGAGACGCAAACCGCTGTAGAGACACAGACGGAGCAAGTAAAAGAGGAAGTCAAGACTGAGGCCAACGAGACTGAAGCTGTCGAAGAGGAAAAAGAGGTCGTCAAGGAAGTGGTCAAGCCAGTTGCTAAGTCCTCCCTGTACAAGTACGCCCTCCATTTGGATGATGAAGCTAAGCTTCCCCCAATGACTGACGAAGTGATCAAAAAGTTTGAAGAGTGCGCTAAAAAGGTCAAGATCGCCCCAGAAGATATGTCTAAAGATTGTCACGGTATTTGGATCTTTAACTCTCCCCCTCAGAGTCGCGATTCCAGTGGTCAGATCTGGATGTATAACTTCGTAGCAGAGATGCCTGGCCATCACGCCACCAGCTTTGAAAACAGCAAAGGCAAGAAGACCAACGAACAACACTACGCTCACATCGAGATGACCGCCGATAAAAAGACGGACAAGTTGCGCAGTGTTCGCGTGTATACCTACGAATTGACTAAAGAGATGGATACGAAGGGCAATACTACCGAAGTATTCAGAGAGTCATTTAAGTAGAAATTAACCAATTCGTAATTCATAGTGCGTAATGCGTAATTGGAAAATAAGAATTACGCATTACGAATTTTTAGTAAAACCTGCCCCACACAAACGCAACTTGTCAGTCTTACAACTAAAGCACAGAATTACAAAGCGGGCTTGAAAAATAGTAAAAAAACTCATGCGTTCCGCTTAAATATAACGTC
>JAFSXH010000094.1 GCA_017444165.1 bacterium
CCCAAAGATGGACCATCGGCTGGTATAACGTTGGCCTGCGCCTTTATATCTTCAGTTATGCAAAAGCCTGCCCGACAAGATATAGCTATGACGGGAGAGATTACTTTAACTGGTAAAGTTGAGGCCATAGGCGGAGTAAAAGAGAAAGTTTTGGCTGCTTATAATTCTGGTATTCGTGAGGTTATTCTGCCTGAGGACAATCGGCGACATGTTGAAGAAGTGCCTGAGGAGATATCTAAAGATATGCACTTCCATTTTGTTGCTAAGGCATCAGAGGTTATAGATACTGTGTTGCTGTGAGTTTGAATTTTCCCTTTTGTTTAAGTTGACGTGTATAGCGAGGTCTAGTTTGAAAATAAATAGAGAGGAAAAATTTTTATTGTAGCGTACTGCGGAGCGTAGCCATTATCTTTTTTCAGCAAGGGGGAATTTTTTGTGTCTGTCATTCAACGTGGTTTTCGTGGCAAGTTAGATAAGTTCTTTGACTTGAATCGAGATTTGACGATCAATCTCCGTATTCAGGGAAGAGCGATTTATGATTTTACTTGTTTTGGAGTTGATTCGTCTGGACAGCTTTCTGATGATCGCTATATGGTTTTTTATAATCAATTAAACAGTCCCAATCGGGAGATAACCGTTGCGCTTTCGCAGAACATGGCTAGATTTACTGTCAACTTAAATCGTTTGCCGACCTTTATAGATAAACTTATTTTTACAGCTAGTATAGATGGTTCTGGAGTTATGTCAGAAATAAATAGTTTTGATATATCTTTAGAACAAGGTCAAAGCGTGACTTCTCAATTAGGGAGAGAGCTTTTTAATCAAGAGAAAGCTATAATTGCTTTAGAATTTTATCGCAAGGATGGTTGGAGATTAAATTTAGTCGGTCAGGGGTTTAAGGGTGGTTTATCGGAACTTTTAGCCCACTATGGTGGTGTAGAAGATAAAGGATCATCGCCAACTCAGCCTATGCCTCAATCTGTTCCGCTTAAGTTATCTTTGGAAAAGCGTTTAGAGAATGAGGCTCCAGCTCTTCTCTCTTTGGCTAAACCTATACGCTTGACATTGGAAAAGAAAAAACTTACAGATTTAGAGGCTCGTGTGGCTTTAGTTTTAGATGCCTCTGGCTCTATGTATGGTGCTTATAAGAGAGGCATAGTTCAACAGATAGTCAATAAGATTTTGCCTTTAGCTGTACAATTTGATGACGATGGCGAATTAGATCTCTGGATCTTTGCCCGAAGAGTAAAGCGTTTAGATAGTGCCAATTTGAAAAATTACAAGAGTGTAGTTCCTGTCAACCCTGACAGTTTAGGTTTAGATGGGGCTGATAATAATGAGCCTGCAGTCATGAAAGATGTGATAAAGTATTATCAAGATACTAAACTGCCAGCTTACGTTATCTTTATAAGTGATGGTGGTGTATACTACGGTTCTCGCATAAAGAAATTGTTGATAAAATCTTCCGTCCTGCCGATATTTTGGCAGTTTGTCGGCATAGCGGGCAGTAGTTATGGAGTCTTAGAAGATTTGGATACGATGGAAGGCCGTTATATTGATAACGCCAATTTCTTTGCTCTTGATGATTTTGAATCTGTACCCAATCAAGAACTTTATGATCGTCTCTTAAACGAATTTCCTAGTTGGTTGAAAGAGGCTAAAGCTAAAGGTATCTTCGATCCTGCTGTTCGCTCCGCTCTTTTGGAAAGATACAAGAGAGATTCATAGAACCAGTATTGCATGACACATATCCAATGTTCGGGCAGGCTCTCTTTGGAAAAACGCTTAGGAGAGGAAGCTCCCGCTCTTATCAATCTAGCTAAGCCTTTACAGATCTCCTTGCGCAAAAATCGTTTAGAGGATTGTCAAGCTAAAGTTGGGTTGGCTATCGATTCTTCGCGTTCTATGTATGACTCTTACGCCAATGGAGTTGTACAACAGATTATCAATAAAATACTGCCTTTGGCTGTTCAATTCGATGATGATGGAGAATTAGATCTTTGGTATTATGGAACTCACTGTCGCAGTATGCCTTCTGTAAACTTGCGCAACTATCAAAGTGCCGTTCCTAGCAGACCAGGTGAACTTCACATAGGCATGGGTAACAACGAACCGTTGCAGATGAGGGAAGTAATTCGCAATTACTCTTCTTCAGAGTTGCCAGTTTATATTGTTATCATCAGCGATGGAGGCATCCATCAAGATAAAGAGATAGCTAATTTACTAATTTCATCGTCTAAATTGCCGATTTTTTGGCAATTTGTTGGAGTAGGTGGCAAAGACTATGGCATTTTAGAGCACTTTGACTCTCTCCAAGGTAGAGTTCTTGACAATTGTAATTTCTTTGCTTTAGATGATTTTAGAACTGTCTCTAACGATGTCCTTTATGAACGCCTCTTACAAGAATTTCCCTTGTGGTTAAAAGAAGCGAAGAAATTGGGAATTGTTAAGCAATAAAAAAAGAGCACTCCGTCGAGCCTTTCGTCAGAGTGTCTCTTTTTGTTTTGTCCTAAATTTTAGGCTTCTTGTTTTTCTTCTAACACGGCTGTACAGAATTTACAGCGATGAGCTTTAATAGGAATCTCGCTCAAGCACTCAGGACAAACTTTAGTGGTCGGCTCAGCTTTTTCAGCCGCTGCGGCATCTTCTTCTTTCTTTTTGGTAAATGAGTTGACCACTTTTATCAACAAGAATATGCAGAAGGCCACTATCAAGAAATTGATAACTTGGTTGATAAAGTTACCGTAGGCGATGGTGGGAATACCCATAGCCCTAACTTTATCGACTGGAGTATGCATTAAAGAGCCAAACTTTTCCAATATGGAAGCATCGTATTTGCTGGGATCATTAATTATAGGAAAATGCAGTTCGCTGAAATCTAACTTTCCCATCAACGCACCGATGGGGGGCATAAGAATATCATCAGTTAAAGAACTGACTATTTTACCGAAAGCACCGCCGATGATAACACCGATCGACATATCTAGAACATTGCCTCTGGCAATGAAAGTTTTAAATTCGTCTACAAAACCCATAACTTCTACCTTAATAAATTAATTAATCACTAGCGACTGCGCTTCTGACGAGTCCTTCCTCTAGTGAGAGAATCTGTATCTCTGCGTCCCTGTTCTCTTACGAAGCGACTACCACTGTGTTTCGTTCTTCTTATTTCCACTTTACCGTCTGGACGACAAGCAAAGTGCACGCCACCGCGGGTTAAATGTTGCTTAGGACGACGTTTACTCTCAGTCTTACTCCTTTTATTAGATTCAGCCGTACTCACAAGACGTTGCCTGTTAGCAGGCTCTTCCAATTTTTCGAGCTTAGACTCTACCCAGCGCATCTCTTCGTAACGAAACTCACGACACATACCAGGGACCATGCCGACTAACGAGATAGGTCCGAAGCCCCACAAGACGAGGCGCAAAACGGGGAAACCTTTCTCTGCCATTACCTTACGCACACTACGGCTGGCTCCACTAAAACAGCGAAACTCACTCCACCACGTGGGGACGTTTTTTCGTTCCCTAACTGGCACCGCACGCGAAGGCAACTTAGGAGCGGGTATGACCTCTAACTCTACACTGCTCCTAGCTCCCTTTTCAGTAAGCACAACACCAGAATGCAGATCTTCGACAATATCCTCGAGATCCTCAGCGACTTCATCCTTATTTTGAGGATTTCTCTCTACTAGAGCTAAAAAAACTCTTTTTTCACTGCAAAGAGGATGAGTCAACATCACTCTAAAGCGCGGATCATCTGTCAATATCATCAACCCCTCAGCTTCTTTATCCAAGAAGTTGACGGGCAAGACATCGGGAGACTCGATATAATAATCTAACTCTGAGTCCTCTCTGTGACCAGTGAACTTGACATCCACACCGTAAGGTTTCCAAAAGACTAGATAACGATGCTTCTTTTCGGACTTAACCTCACTGCGCCTGATCCCAGGCATATCACCGTAACGGCGGCCGCTCAATCTAAACGACTTAACACGCCTACCGCCAATGACATTGATACGTTCACCAGAAGTATCCGCTCCATAACGACCACGCTGGCGCAAAGACACACCACGGCGAGCCCTCATCTGACTAGATTTGGCTCGCTCACCACTTAAATTTCCACTTTTATTATTAGACAACTTAATCCGCCGCAGAAGTAGCTAACTCGGAATTAGCATCAACATAAGTTTGAGCCACAGCTCGCAAGGATTCATCATCCCAACCAGCGGCCAGATCGCGCAATTTTTCAGCAAAAGCGGCCTTCGGATCGATACCTGCGGCTCCAGCCCAAGCGTTTACTGCCTCTTTCATATCGTTGACCATAGACTTGCGATCATCGGGAAGAGAATTGATGGCATTGTTGATATAATCTTCGGCCAAATTCTGCTTCTGAGCCGCTCCCATATCTTCGTCAGACTCGACGAGCATGGGTTTATTGTTATTGTCGTGAATATCCAAAACACCGAGACTTTCGGCGGCGGCATACTCGATCTGATTGGGGCCTTCAACGGGTTTGAGGTTCGTTAAAGCCTCTACAGGGCGACCTTCTTGGATTTGGTTGGCAATTATATTCTGGGCAGGCTCTAAGCTGGCAGAGGGAATGTCTTTAAGTATATTTTGCGCAGCCTTATAATCATCGTCCATATCGTTGAGACGATTGAGTTCCAGACCATTGATACCGAAATCATCATCGACTTCATTAGTATTTTCGTCATAATAGCCATAACCTATGCTGTTATTGTACTCTTGATTGTCATTATGACGCTCTCTAATCTCTTGATCGTCATCATCATAATCATCTAAAACTTCGCCGAGAGCACCAGACATAGCGGCGTTTTGAGTCATCTCTTCAGCATCGGCTGTCTCATCCATCTGACCAGCCATAGACAACTGAACATTGTCTTGAACCTCATGACGAGAAGGTTGCTCCTCTTGTTGAGAGACCTCTTTTTGAGTGCGTATAGAGCCAAAACCTACCTGACTAAGGTTCTTGCTAGCCATACTCTGAAACACACTACTTGAAGGGTTGAACCCCTGCACTCCATCCATGACTTATCCTCCGATAGAAAATCTCATATTTAATCCACATTATAGAGAGCTTGCTTTATAAAAATAAGCCCTTTTATGTTAAAAAATCACAAACTCTGCTAATATGGCTCATCCTTTTCTTGTGTTCAAAAAATAACCTTCTTTTTTGTTTCTACCCACGTTCAGTATCAAACTCAAAGTGAAAATGAACAGCGGTTTACATCTTTTCTAAAAAGTTGTAAACCGTCGTTATTTGAGCTTGAACCTCTCCCGCTTATAGAAGCTGGAGATTCTCGAGAAGTTTGGTATATGGACTAACGC
>JAFSXH010000095.1 GCA_017444165.1 bacterium
ATTTGCGTTTATTAAGGCTGGATTTAGAAGACTTAGTAATCCTATTGGAGTGTTCAATAACTCGAAGAATCTTCTCATCTTCAAGAATATCATCTTTTTTTAACTCTGAAACTGGAGATGACTCATCCACAAAGCCAGGCTCAACAGCGAATACTTCAGCAATAGGCTCAACGGTATCTTTAGCTTCAACATCAGCTTGAATCTTATCTTCAACTATAGGCTCAACGAATGTTTCAGCTTTAATAGCCTCTTCCAGATCCTCACCCACAAAACTCTCTGTTACAGTGCCACTACGGGGAGAATCGGAAAAATTCAAGTGATCCAAATGACTCAAATCCTCAAAATCGTCACCTAAAAAATCACTCTCAGAATTATCCGTAGAACCATGATCCAAGAGACTCGACAGTTCTTCCAACTCATCTAAATTATTATTCTCTAGTGAACTATCCATAAAATACTACTGCCCTGTTGCCCCCGAATCTATAGAGTCAGACTTCGCTTTCAGTTCCTTCAGTAGGAGTCCTTTCTCTGAATCATACGTAAAACCACCTAAACAATGAACTTCAGGATGAGGACAAGAAATAGTATAACTCTTACCATTAGAGGTATAAACATACTTTTCTTTACAACCTGGACATATCAACTCCCGCGGCATATATTTAGGAAGCAAAGAGTTTAAATTAGCAGGGAAAGCCTTATCGTGATCTTTAGCATAAAGCTCACACCTAGTGGCTATAGCCTCAACATTGCGAGTGCAATCAATAGTTATCCGCTCTATACGCTTACCTTCAGCGGCGAAACGTAGCCACCCCCAATCTATAGAGGTCAAACCGCTCACTCCCGCTCCGTAAAGTTCAGGTTTAGGGAAAGACAACTTGTAAGAACAACGATCTTGACTAACCTCATAGACGAAAGGCTCCCCACTCTTAGGATCAGGGAGGATATCCACCTTAGGAGCTTCTTTGGGCAATTCAGAATTCAAACTCTTATTGAGAGATTCCAAACTAGCTGGGTAACGACCACTTTGCATAAAGTAATATTCGATCAACACCTGCAGACGAGAGATGGCTTTGATACCTTCCTCTAATTCATTGGCCTTAACAGGAATACTCAAGCAACCTAAAAGCAGAATTAATATAAAAACTGTCAACCCGTATAGATTAAATTTTCTCATCATTCTAAACAATCTCGCAATGGATTAGTTACACTTTTAGATTGTCTCAACTTGCGCAGAGCATGAGCTTCTATTTGCCTAATGCGCTCGCGTGTAACAGAGAACTTCTTGCCAACTTCCTCTAAAGTATGAGTCCGCCCATCACCTCTCAACCCGAAGCGCATCTCCAAAACTTGACCTTCGCGCGGAGAGAGCAACCTCATGGCCTCTTGAATATCACTTCTCAACAGCCTCTCTTCTACTACTTCAGGGGGAGAAACAGCTCCCTCATCTGGAACAAAATCACCTAAATGAGAATCTTCCTCTTCACCTACGGGAGTATCTAAAGAGAGAGGCTCCTGAGAGATCTTGCGAATATCTCTAATCTTACTTATAGCCAGCTCTTTCCTCTTTTTAACCTCTTCCTTAAAACGATGATCGTTAATAGGTAATTTCTTGCCATAAATATTTTCTAACTCCGAACGGACTTCGTTCAAATCGACAGGAAACATGCGTTCAGCTATCTCTTCTACACTGGGTTCTTTGCCTCGAATCTGTAAAAGATCTTTAGCAACTTTGTGCATACGACTGAGAGTCTCCACCATATGTACAGGAATACGTATAGTTCTAGACTGATCAGCTAAAGCTCTAGTTATAGCCTGGCGAATCCACCAAGTAGCGTAGGTACTAAATTTGTAACCTTTTTCATGATTAAACTTTTCAACAGCTCTGATTAAGCCCAGATTGCCCTCCTCCACCAGATCAGGAAAGGCCATTCCCCTATTCATAAACTTTTTGGCGATACTAACCACTAAACGCAAATTAGACTCTATCAATCTATTTTTAGCCCACTTGCCACCATCAACAGTAGCATTCAAATCTTGCCACTGGACTAAATCCTCAGGAGAAAGCTCACCAGCATTAACTTTCTCTCTAATTTGATTTTCCCGAAGAATTCTGGCTTCATCCCAAAATTTCTTCACTTCTGAACAACGCTCAACGAGCAATACAAAAAAATTCTGCCACAGTTCTACATCATCACAGCGATTAGCCATAGTAAAAATTACATTTTTAATATCGTTTTCTATAGAATCTTCTTCTATCTTGTAATTTTCATCGTAGTTCAAAGGCTGATTGCTAACTTTAGGAACACTAGCTCCATTTAATGGCTGATTCCGTCCAAAATCTTCTTCATTAAAATTAATCCTAGTGAGCATATCTCGAGCGATCTTGTGGCGCAACTCATCACATTCTAAGATAGTTTTAGCGGCAACCAAACCATCCTTCATCTGTTTAGCCAAACTAACTTCAGAGGCAGAATCGAGCAAGGGTATCTCGCCTATCTCTAAGAGATACTGTTGCACGGGATCAACAATACCCTCATCCTGAGTTGAAGCAACTTTCTTGCTCAAACCACCCTTCTTGTCTCTCTTGCTAGTTTCAACTTTAAGCTCGAAACGACTGGCAGAAAGATCACCGCACCCAAGCTCATCACTTTCTGGATAAACTGTAGCAAAATTTTCTGGTTCCAACTCCCCTTCAATAGGAAACGAACCAAAATTTTCTTCGTTACTACCCTCATTTATAAAATTGGATCCTAACTGAGAGTCGCTCATCCTCAAAAAACACCTAAATATCTTCCGTGATCTTTTCAAACTTCCAATATTATGGTAGAATCGAAAATCCACTGGAGCCAGGTGGCATTCCTTTTCATTATTTTATATCCTTCCCAAGCTGTCCCTATATTCTTGTACCCTTCCTTCGCAAATATGATTTTATATTCATGTACTCTATGTAGTCTTTGTCATTTTTTTCTAAAGTATTATCTTCCAATTGAGGACGAATCTTAGCAAACAATCTTTCATAACGCTCCTTGAGTACAACGTCCTTTATTGAAGTGGCTAATTCGACGACTAATCTCTCACTTGGGAAATCGATATCTGCAGCGTAGATCTCAGTCAAATATCTTTCCATAGAGGCATCTGTAAAAAACTTTCTGAATTCCTCGATATTTACGGGACCACTTTCTTCTCTCTTCCATAGATAGGCGAATAGTAAGCGCAAAGTTTGATCTTTAATCATTTCAGGATCGTCAATTATAGATTTAGCTATCTCGAGATACTTTTCATTTTGAGTACATAAATTAAATAACTTTTCTTCATTATTTAACTGACGCTTATGTATTTGCAATGGAGATACTTTACTATTATTCTTTTTATTTTCTTTATAACGAGAGAGAAGAACTCTAATTCTATCTATAGTCAAACCTGTATAATAACAAAGTTTCTGTTCATAAGAGAATCTTCTAGTCTGATCCTGAATCTTAATAATGTCAGGCCAAATATTTTTAATATACTCTTCTTTGCCTTCTGGTGTAGAAATATCTATCTCTTGAGCTAGCTGCTCCATTTTAAACTGGACTATACCTTTTTCCTGAGAGAGAAACTGCTCTACAACTTCTCTCCCTTGTTTAGACAAAGAATCAGGGTCTTCACCTTTAGGAAAAGTGACAACATTAACTTGTATACCCTCTTCTTCCAAAATATCGTTACTTCTAAGTCTAGCTTTATTACCGGCTCCATCACCATCGTAAGCCAAAAGGGCTCTTTGCGCATATCTCTTCAGCAACACGGCTTGCTCTTTAGTGAGTGCAGTTCCCAGCGAAGCCACACAATTACCTATCCCTACCTGGTGCATAGAGATGACATCCAGATATCCCTCGACTAAAATCACCTTATTATCCCTGGCGATCTGCCCTCTAGCGATATTCAAACCATAAAGATGCCACCTTTTCGAGTACAATTTAGTCTCTGGCGAATTGATATATTTGGGCTGTTGTCCTTCAAGTACAGAACGCCCACCCATAGCCACAACTCTACCCTGAAAATCACAAATGGGAAAGATTAAGCGACCGCTGAGAAGCTCTCTAATTCCTCCCATTGAATGTATGCAAACCCCCGCTTCCACCCCTTCTTCTGGAGTGAAACCAGCGTTTTTTAACATTTGCCAAAATTGTTGTTGACCAGGAGCGAACCCCAGACGGAACTTGTCAGCTATAGCTCTGCTTACTCTCCTCTGTTGCAAATAATCGCGTCCACCCTGACCATCTGGCAATTCAAAGAGATTCCTCTTATAGAAAGAGCAAACTCTCTCTAAAAGTTGCAAAAGCCGCTCACGCTTCTCATCTTTATCTCTATCAACACTCTCCCAATCTATCTCGATATTGACCTCTTGAGCAACCTTTTTGACGGCCTCTACAAAGCTCATTCCCTCCATCTTCATGAGAAAAGTTAAGACATTACCGCTGAGACCACAACCAAAACAATACCAAAAGTTGCGATAGGGATCGACACTGAAAGAAGCGGCCGTTTCATGATGAAAAGGACAGCACGCCCAGTACCTAGAACCGCTGTTCTTCAAGCGTATGTATCTGCTAAGTATGGATACGATATTAGCACTTTGTATTATCTTATTTATAGTCTCTTCAGGAATTTTCAAGGAGTAACACTTTCAACAATAGATTTTAAATAAAGGAGAACGCCACAAACATGCGCCTGCCCAAAAAATCCAAGAAAAAGTTTGTAGAGTGTACCTTTGGAACCTCTATGCAAAATTTTCTTATAGTCTCTTCCATCGGCGTACTGTTGTCCATAGGCCTGCTCTTTACAGGACTAAGTTCTAACAGTTCCGCCATGAAATACTCGTTCATCGGCATAGCCATTTTAATACCTACAGTTTGTGGGATCATTTACAGCAAAAAACATGCTCGCAAATTAACTCTCAATCCATTCGTAATAACTTACGATAACGGTTCAGGGGAGCAACCACTTAAATTGCGCTTTGATGATATTCTCAGTACTTCTTACAGTGAGAAAAATAAAGGACTCTTTGATTTTATCGTAATTACTAACGGTCAAGACAGCTTCACTGTAGAACGATTATTCTTCAAAGATTATGACCGAATAGCTCAATTCATCGAAGAAGCACGCAAAAACAGCCAAAATGAAGGCAGTTTAACCCTCTAACTCCTGAGTAAACTTTGTACTTCACTCTTAGTTAGGTGACGATAACGCCCAGTTTTGAGATTACCCAACTTGATCATGCCTACCTCTGTTCTGCGCAAGAGCTTAACCTTACAGCCGATAGCATCTAACATGCGGCGCACTTCACGGTTGCGCCCCTCATGTATGACGATACGCACAATCTTTTTACCTTCAGTCGTCTCTATGATGTCAGCTTGAGCGGGTTTGGTCCAACCGTCTTCTAAACAAATACCCTCACGCAAATACTGTAACCCCTTAAAATCGGGCAGTGGATCGGTCCAAGCTAGGTAAACTTTATCGATCATAAATCTGGGATGGATCAACCTATTAGCTAAGTCACCATCATTAGTCATAAGCAATAGACCTTCAGTATCGCGATCTAAACGGCCGACAGGAAAGATCCTCTCCTTTATATCACCTACAAGCTCCATAACCGTCTTCCTGTCTAATTCATCTTTGACAGTCGTCACATAGCCTCTAGGCTTATTCAGCATGATGTAAATAAGTTTCTGGCTCTTGCGCTCCAGCGTTCCATAACCTTCAACTTCGATAACGTCTTTAAATCTGTCGGCCTTGTCACCCAAATGAGCAATCTTGCCATTGACTTTAACCGCCCCATCCGCGATCAACTCCTCACAGCGACGACGAGAAGCCACACCAGAGGAAGCGAGAATTTTTTGTAAACGTTCCAACTCCATAATAGGTAGTTTTTGCTCTGGTCAGTTGCCATTTTCCTGCTATAGCCGATCATTGTAAAAAGGAAGGAACAGCTAATTAAAGCCTAGAAAGCGGAGGGCCTCCTGATATCACAGATTGCGGCGGATCAAAGTTTTGGTTATGTCATTTTTTAGGACAAGTAATACTCAAAATACTAAAAAGACAAATCCAACTAATGGCACAGATGTAAGTCGTTGGGATCTGTTTACCTGTGTTGCTGGCCGTCCAGAGGGCATAGCTCTAGCCAGAATTGCCCACACTCTGCACGTAGAAAGGGAGCGTTCTTTAATTCTCCCTCTAGGCGAGTTAGAAGATGAAGACTTAATCGTCTGTGATTCTAAAGACCACTACATCCTCAGTACAAAGCCAAGAGCTCAGGAATTGCGCGTAACAATGGCTTATGCCCTAGCCTATGGTTACGATTACAATGTATATTTTGATGAAGAGATGGTGGCCTTTCTAAAAAAAGCCTATCGCAGTGATTATTTTAATCTCAAAGATGTCTCTGCTAAGTTGATGCCTCCAGCTATCGTAGATAGGCTAGTCCGCGATAATCTGCTCCTCATCTACAAATTTGATCCTTTCATCGGCCGTATAGTCGAAAATCCATTTTTAGATGGCCTGTGTAATTATTTGAATATAAAGAGATCTGGATCTTTCTCATTTTTTCGTGAGAAGATCTCTTTGAGCAGTGTTTTGCAAGACCGCTTTACAAATGTAGAAAAAGAAGATGATCCTCAGATACTGGCGGCCAAAAAATTCTTTGCCAATTACCGTCCCCAAGAGAAGAAATTGCTTCCCAACCCCATAGAGGTCGAACTGCGCGATAGTGTGCAAAAAGAAGATTCTGAATTTTTTGATCCCAAATCTAGAGAAAATTTTGAAAAAGCCTGGGAAGCTATGCACGAGGATATAGCCAACGAAGTTCCTCTCAGTCCTGAAGTCATAATAAAGTACCATAAGCTAATTATGGCTGATACGGATATCCCTAGTACGTATCGCGATCATGAAGTAATTATCGCCAACAACAAGTACTTTACAACTGCCGCGATTCCCGACATTCCCTATCTTTTGGAGGATCTGCTAAATTATCTAAACGATGTGGAACCGCCGACTCAAGAGGATGCACTTAAAGTTTGTGCTTATACCTACAATGAATTCATCCACATCCACCCCTTCTCCGATGGCAACAGTCGAACAGATCGCGTCCTCCTAGGTTATCTGCTCAACAAGTTTGGCTTGCCATTCGAGCGAATTTCTAACAGCTTTGAGGTTAGTTTCCTGATCGTCAGCAAAGGGGCCAAAGAGCGCAACGATGACAATATCCGCGATGTTTTAGAGCAGATATACCTCAGTTGCATAAATAAGTTGGAGTTAGCTAAGGCAATCAATCAAGATTAGTATTGTTTGTTGTATCATGTAGGCCTTGCGTGTTTTGGCCTTTGCCTTGTTTGTCTTTGCGCCGTAAGCCCTTGCGTTTTTTTTGCGTTGTAAGAACGATATGTTATGTTTATACATGGCCTACAACGCTAAAAAACACAAAGGCTAGCTCAGAGGGCAGATCTATAGAAAAATTTTCACAGGCTCGCGACTACATTGTAATAGATAGAATATTCATGGATATACTTATGTGCTCAACTTGATTTTACAATCTACTTAAAATAATCTACTCTGTTGTCAAGATAATGAAGAAGTCGTTGTGAACTTTCTAATTGTCGTTTATTAGACTCCATAAAATAGAGCATTTGAGGATCATTTTTATAGTATTCCTTAGCTCTTCTCCATTCCTCAGGAGTTGTAGAAGGAGTATAAAAAGGACTGGGAGGGGGAGTTATATAAAGGTTGCTAGTATTAGAGTTAGAGTAAGAACTGGAACCGTAGGTTCCACCAGATGAATATCCACCACTGTAATTACTGCCAGATGAATACCCACCTTGAGTACGTCTCTCATTCATAATCTCAGTACCAGACGTGAAAGAACCACTACCGCCACAGAGTCTACACGTTTTGTGTATGTGAGTACGTCCAGTAGAACCGCAAGTACTACAATACTCAGTACCACTACCGCAGTATGTAGGGAATCTATCAACTGTTGAACCGTGACAACTAGGACAAGTTCCAGCAAAAGCTGGCAGTCCCAAACTACAAATACCCAAAACTAGAACGGCAAAAGCATTTACACACTTAGAATAAGTACTCATTTACATCTCCTCCATCAAAGCAAATAAACTAACAGGCAATGTCCGTTTTTCAATTACTCTTAAGAGCAACTGAGGCAATCTTAACATATAACAATTATTTGATAAGAAGTGTAAATCTAAAATCTGTGATTATTTTCAAAACTGGCTCAATCACCTTAGCTTCTGTGGAACAATCTCTCTAAAAGTCCCTTTTCCAATACGACACGTGTAGGTCGACCGTGTGGACAGTAGAGGGAGTGTTCAACCTTTAACATGTCGTTTACTAAACGACTCATGATCGATAAGTTCAAAGGTTCACCCGCTCTAACCGAAGCCTTGCAACTGGCCATAGCGCGGATCTTTTCTCTCAATGTTTCGCGCACATTCTCACGCCAGGAGACGCGCTCTTGAGCTAATTCTTCAACCAATTCGCGGAAAGTTTTAACGGCTCTCTCCAACGGCAGAGCGACAGGTACACTTCTCAAAGCAAAACGATCTTTACCAAAACGCTCCAACTCGTAGCCGTACTCTAAAAATACATCTCGATTCTCTTCTAAAAATTCTCCCACTAATGGAGAGATATCTAAAAATTCAGGTATCAACAGACCTTGAGAGCGTTGGGTTAAAGTCTTTATGTGTGAAAATTTTTCATAATTGATCCGCTCGTGGGCCGTATGCTGATCAACCAGCCACAATTTTCCTTCCATAGTGCCAACAATAAACGTATTGTAAACTTGGCCTAAGACTTGGAACTTTTCAGATTTTTCTTCCTCACGGATTAACTCTAACTCTTTGGGCTTCTCTTTACAGATTACTTCTATTTCTCTGGGCTCTTCTTTGTGAACGGTCTCCACTTCCTCAACTTTACGCTCAAAAATGCTCTCTGGCTCTGAAAACTTCTCTTCAAAAACAGGAACTGGTACTTCATTAGTTTCAATGTAATCGTTTTTTATAGGCTCAACATACAGAGATGAAATGTCCGTCTTGGCTTTAAACAAATGTTCTAAATCTTTGGGCAGAACGCTGTCCGCCTTATGCTTTTCTAAAGTCTCATTGACGGTGTGATAAATTAGGGAAAAGACGGGGGTGGGATCGGCAAAGCGAACTTCCATCTTGGTAGGATGGACATTTACATCGACAAAGGCAGGATCGACGGTCAGACGCAACATACCCATGGGGAAGCGACCTCTCTCCACCAGAGGAGCAAATCCTTCGTTGAGAGCTTGGGAGAGATTCTGCGAGCGTATGAGACGACCATTCATGACAAACAGTTGATAATTGCGCGTACTCTTGCTAAAACTGGGCTTGACAATAAAGCCGTCAAGATATATACCCTGACTCTGCCCTGAGATGGGAATAAAACTATCTACTGGCACTTTCCACAACTGAGCTAACCTAAATTGAGCTCCACTGTCAGCGGTGAAAGAGAATACCTCTTTGCCATTGGAAATTAAACGAAAAGCAACTTCCGACCAAGCCGATGCCATTCTCCCTACAAGATCGATTATCTGTGTACTCTCCGCACTGGAAGAGCGCAAAAACTTGAGGCGAGCGGGCGTATTGAAGAAGAGATCGCGAACGGTAATCTTCGTACCCGTTATGGCTGGACAGGGAACAATCTCCGAAGGCTGACTGCCTTCAACCTTCAAACACGCCCCTTCCATCGCCCCTTTAATGGCCGAACGTATCTCTAAACGAGATACCGAAGCTATACTGGGCAAGGCCTCTCCGCGGAATCCCAAAGTGTATAGACTTTCAAGATCCTCCCACTCCTTTATTTTAGAAGTGGCAAACCTCTGTACAGAGAGAGCGAGATCCTCTGCATTCATCCCACAGCCATTATCGCTGACACACATAAACGTCTTGCCGCCATCGCGTATCTCTACAGTTATCTGGCTAGATGAAGCATCTAGAGAATTTTCCACCAACTCCTTAATTACCGAAGCGGGCCTATCGACAACTTCACCAGCGGCAATGCGATCAGCGACATCTTTAGCGAGGAGCTTAATCATTTTGAGCCTCTAACTCGTCTACGCGTACAAAGGAGAAGCCGCGCTCGCGCAACGTTTCAACAATCTTAGGCAAAGCCTGAGCCGTCTGGCGGCGATCCCCTCCCCCATCGTGTAAAAGGACAATATCCCCCGCCTGTGCCCGCCGTATAACTCTACAAGCGATAACTTCAGCTCCAGGCAACTGCCAATCTCGCGGACAATTAGACCACAGGACAGCCCTTTGGGCTAATCTTTCACTCTCCCACATACTCCAAGGATAGCGCATACCGTAAGGAGGTCTAAAATAGACAGGTTCCTCTCCCAAGACAGAGCTCAGAGCCTCAATTCCGCCCCCGATCTGTCTCTTGGTCTCGCCCCAAGTACAGCTCAGAAGATTGCGATGGCTCAGAGTGTGTGAACCGAGCAAATGGCCCTCATCCTTAATCCGCTTCACTAAATCAGGATACTTTTTAACATTCTCTCCCACACAGAAAAATGTAGCCTTAACATTCAATCTAGCCAGAGTACCCAAAATCAGCGGCGTATTCTCAGGATGTGGCCCATCATCGAAAGTCAAGGCGATCTTCAATTCACTAGCCCCACCCCGTGCCAGGACCTTTCCATAAACGGAAGAGCCCACATCGACACAAGGCTCCCAACTCGCCCCTATGCCCAAAACAGCCGCGTATCCACCGAGCAAAGCCCCCAGCGACCGTTTTCCAGGCCACAAAGCCCACACACCCAAAGCCAAAACACCAGTACCAACAACATAAGCGAGCTGGTAATTATCGTAAACCCAATCTTTTATATCCTCAAAATCCATGCCAGGCTATTCTCAAAAATAATTCAAGCCCTGCAAAAAATAATGAAAACAAGAAGTTACAATCACATCTACTGGCATTATTGGACCGAAATAAGATAATTTCCACCGATCACTACAACATAAACGAGTACCAATATTACAATCCAAGTGATCATGCTCGCCTTAGCTTCTTGCTTTTTTTTATCATCCTCGGCTTTAAAATACTGCGATACTCTTAAAGCAATCAATATTAATATTATAACTTCAATCACGGCAAATGACCCCCAAACAAAGTCTACTATTCAAGTAAAAACTAAACAAATATATTTATTCTTTAAGAATTACATGTATATGTATATCAAATTTTTACTAGTTGTCAACTCTTTTTATCCATTCAAATAATTAGGAAAAATTTTAGTATAAGGACTATTTCCACCCAGTCTGTTTGAAATACTCTTTAAATACACGCCCATCGCTTTGCGGAACAATTAGCCAGGGTTTGCCTTTGGCAGTATTCATATACAGGCGACTGTTATAAGGATCGCAACAGATACCTTGAGGGTCTTGTTCGATCAATTCCAAGGGAAGGCTAACTTTTTGCCAACGAGGGAGATCACTATAGATCAAAATGTACAGACAAGAGCTATCGAAAGTGTAAATAGCCGATCCCCAAGGATTGACAGCAATGCCCTTCAACAGACTATTTCCAGAATAGGGAACTTCCAACTTAGTGAGCCATCTGCCGCCACTAAACAGACGCAAAGATCTCTTTGCTCCTTCACAAACCCAGACATTTTCACCGTATTGATCGCAGGCTAAACCACTTATGCCATCCAGTGGATCTTCATAACAAGGCAGATATTTATTACCCACCCATTGCGTTTTTGCCTGAGAGTCATCTAGTATCCATATCCCTTGATTAGCAGAATCGGCCACAAAGAGATAATTTCCCATAATGTCGCCAGCTATATCAATAAAATACGGCTTCTGTCCTCCAGTTGTATTGGGAGCTACAAAAACATCACAATTAGTAAGTTTATTATCCACATAGACACAGCGAGCTACTTTAGCCTGTTCACCATCGGCTAACCAAACTAATCCGCGTCCAGGATGACCCACCAAAGAAGTAGTCTTCCAAGCTCCCAAGCTCTTTGGATTATTAAAAGTTTGGTTAGAATTTTCCCAATAACTGTTGCATTTAAAGGCAATTTTATCTTGTGGAACAGTATAGACAACCTCACTGTCATAAACATGAGAAGAGACCGAACCACAACTGGGATTGGCACATAAGACGCGCAGACGACAAGGAGGAGAATTCTTCTTCCAAACGCTCACCTGTAAAAGACCGAACGTATCGAGAAAAGGTTTAATCTCTGCTTTCCATTTATAACCTTCATAAGGTTCAGCAAACTCCCCACTGACACTTTTAGTATATAAGTCGTTAGCAAAAGGGCGAATCTCCTCAAGTTTCTCTTGAGCCAAAAATACGGAAGTGTTAGCTGTGCGCGTATTTTTAGCCGCCTTACAACCATAAGCGTAAAGGCTAAAGAGATAAAAACTAGCTATGAAGAGGACAGTCACAGCTATTAATAGCTCTAAAAGTGAGTAGCCATACTTTCTTTTTAGCATCAGTTAAAGTACCCCCTTTACCTGAACCTGAGTGCGCAATTCTTCCGAACCTTTTAGAGAGATCTTTAGAAAATAGCGACCACCACTCTTTTGAGTATCATTGGAAGTGATACTCAATCCTTCAATATCACGACCTAAAACACGTTTTAGAATAATGTGCTTGGAGGATAGACAATTAGAAATATCGGGAATGAAACCAGATTTATAAGTTATCCTGTAAAGAATTTTGCTCTTAGGATCATAAATCAGCGACTTAGTGAATTTCCTGCCTCGACTATTGGCAGCCAAAGTATAGATAAAAGTAAAACCATCTCTGCCATTTGCGTACTTACCACCTTCACGCCAATTTATTTCAGCCGAATTAGGCCAATTTATCTTTTCACAAAAACGCAATTCTCTAGCAATCTCTTCCAAAGTTACCGACAGGGAACGAAAATCTTGAACTTTATCCTGAGATAATTTGTCAGCTCGCACCGTATCGACAAAAAGATTGCCAATCATAACAAAAATAATAAAAAATAGAGTACAAGTAATGAGCATTTCAATGAGAGTCTGCCCACGTAAAATATTATTTTTCATAATTCCCCCTCCAAACTGCTGTCCCAAGTTATATTTTTCAGATTATCTAATTCTAAAGTGCGCGAGATAATATTTTCTCCCTTAGAAGTACTCAAAGTATTTTTGAAAACACCATTGATAATTATTCTCCCCCTAGGATCTCGTAAAATTTCAAAATAACTCTGTTGTGAATCTTCGGGAATACAGACCTTAGCCAAGGCTACATCTCCAGAGCTCAACAGGAAGGCATCTTTATATAAATTGCCTGGCGAAAGTTTCAAATTACCACTAGAAAGCAGACCACCGTACCTCTGCCAATACTTTTGCCCCGACTGGGCCAAATACCAGGCCTGCATATTGCGTTCTTGTACACCATGAAAACGATGATCGCGAGCTAACAAACTCAAGTAAGTCATTCCCAAAAGAAAAAGAATACTCACAATGATTAAAGTCATAATCAGAATACTCCCCCGCTGATTATTCCTGTAGAGAATATCTTCCTTAGCTTTAATGCGCTTTTGCCAAAGTTTTTCAGCCATCTCCAAAGCATTTTTGGCCTGCTTGAGGTACATCCCCCGCGAGCGATCATTGAGCCATTTAGCCAAACTGTCCTTGCAGGCTAACCAGCTAGAGATCTCCTTTTGGTAAACTTTGCCTAACAGTTTATTAAAATTAGCCTTAGCTGTTCTGCAACTATATTGTTTATAAAAATAGTCGAACTCATTTTGTAATTGCTCACAATGTTTATTTATATCTTCCTCCACTTCTGACCAACATTTAGACAATTCCTTAAAAGTCAACTTATCCTGATGGATCTTAGCAAAAATACTACAAAAACAACTGTTCATATAAATTCCCCCCTTGCGCAAACTATAACCACTCATTAAGAATTTTTTTGGAAAAAACAGCCGTTGTAAGTTTAATAAGTTGCGTTTAGATGGTAGAGCAGGAAAAAATCGTTCCAACTAACAACACCGACTAGATGAGGGGAGGTATTATGTCAAGCGATATTTTTCAGGCTATTTTTACTATTTTTCCAAATTTGCGCAAAGAGGATCTGCATACAGAGAAGGGATTAAAAATCTGTTTAAATTCAGACAGAGGCATTTTAGTACAAAAACCTCTATCAGAACCGATCTGCAACACAGAGAAGAAAATAGAACTACAATCTCTAGGTACAGTAAATTTTTACATTAATGGAAAATTATTGAATAATGATCTCTGGCCATCCAAAAAATCTAAATGGCTCTTCACCCGCTTAGTATGTGCCGATCTACCACTCTCCGCCGATCACCTAATCGCAGAATTTTGGCCCAACTCCAAAACGGATGGTTATGCCAGCTTAAATAAAACTATATCTAAGATACGCAAGCTATTCTTTGACACATACCAATGGCCCAACATAATAAATCATCGAGATAACCTATTCAGTTTAGATAAAAATATAAGTATATCCAGCGATGTAAAATTACTAAAAGATCTGTGGAAAAAATTTCAACAAACTCCCAACTTAGAATATCTGGAGAAGATCGATCAACTCTACAAAGGCGACTTCGTCTGTGGCTGTGATCTAGATTGGTTCATAGAGATGCGCAACCATCTGGAAGACATTTATTTAGAATCAGCTCACAACTTAGCGGAAAATTACCTAAAAGAACAAGAATGGAATAAAGCACTAAAGATAGCCCAAAATTGCACTAAGCGCGATCCCTATGATTCAAAAAATTGCCAAATATTGGTACGCTCATTAATGGGCCTCAATAAACACAACCAAGCAAAAAAATATTATAAAGATTTCACAAAAAAGCTAGAAAAAGATCTGCAATCATGAGCAAATTTTACTTCAGAAGTTTTTTACAAAGAAATTTGTGCTGGTACTTTCAGGAAGTAACTCAAAAAATAACAACGCTATTTTGCTTTACGCCACTAGTTATGCTAAAATCCACAGAGGAGGTCTTAGGATATATGATTACTATTTTTGTCACAAGAGAGAGAGAGACGCCATCGTAAATTACTAGCTTTTTCTCTGATGGAAGTGCTTATAGTCATAGCTATTATAGCTATCCTAAGTGGCATTATCGTAAAAAAATGGCACAACATGAAAGAAATAGAAGACTTTCGCTCATGCAGAGCCAATATTTTGGAAATAGTTTCAGCCCTAGAAGCCAAGAGAGTTTCTGATAACTTTTTCGAACTTGTCGGTTTTCTTTGTAATGATGGATTTCTCTACGGTGATTTCATGACCAAAGAGCAATGCGAAAAAAATCATTTACCTTTTTTAACTTGTCCATTAGGTACTGTAGATCAATATAATTCCAGCAACAATAATCTTTCAGATATCAATGAGACATCATTCAAAAATAAATATAAGGGTTGCAGTTATGAACTTAGACTATATAACGACAGCTACACTGTATTTTGCGGCATACACCATCACTTGATTGATCATATAAACAGAAAAATATATTACACCTGTATGTACGAACATGTCAGCGGACAAGCACCTGGTTGGATTGGATATAAAACTATGTTTCCAAATCAAACTAACTAGTTTGTAATGCGTAATTCGTAATTGTAATGAATTAATTATTTCTTTCTAAATAATTACGCATTACGAATTAAGCATTACTAATTGTTAAAGAGTAAACAAAAAGGCCACAACTGCCCCACACAAACACAACGTATCAGGCTTACAACATAAAAACGCAATGTTTTATTTTGCTTCCGCACTATCCAAAACGGCCTGACTCACTCCAGTCCTATCCCACCAAACGGAATAAACAAGGATCAAAATTGCCGTCAAAATACCCACACCCGCCATAATATACCACAGCCAAGCCACAGGATGGGCTTGATACATCTCTTGAGTTAAGGCGTAAGGATCCAACCCAAAGTTCATCAAAGTTTGAAAAGCTTCACCCTGCTTGATAGCCGCTATTTGACTAGCATCCATGAGGTCATGGCTCAAAAGATACTCGCGCGAAAAAACATCTTTAGAGGCCAACATATCGTAAAGGCGCGGAGCCACGAAACCTTCTAAAGTAGAACCTATGGCAAAAGACATTTGCGCGAGTCCTAAATACATGGCCTTTTTATCGCTAGAAGCCAAGTGAGTACCCACAAATTCGCTAAACTTAGGACTGGAGAGCATCTCGCCAACGCTGAAGAGCATAACTGCAAACACACACGCCCAACCAATATGCGAAGTGCCGATCAAAGCCATCGCTGTGGCGGCCAAAAATGTTCCCAAAGCAATACTGCGCAAGATCTTCATCTTAGAGGATAACCAGGCGAAGAAGAAACAGGTCAGCATAATCATAGCCGCGTTGATGTTGAGTATACCCTCAGGCAAGACATAACTCTTAGTCTTGTCGAGAATCATCACAAAACCCAACAAACTGTTGTTCACGTCGAACAACTTCGAAACACTGGTGACAATATCACGAGAATCAACCCAATCGCGCACATACAGGGGCAAAATATCGAAGAGGCAGTTGAACATAAAGTAAAAGCCCGTGAATATTGCCAAAAACGCAAAAAGATGGGGACGCTTTAATTCATTCAGCGTATCGATAGCCAAACTGCGCTGTTTGACGTGCTTTTCTTCCAATTCTTTGAGTCTGGCTAAACGCTCCTCAAGACCTGGTTCTTTGTAAGTACACAAAAGAATAAAGTTACAAGAGATAATGCCCGCACAAGCTAAAAATACGTGGCTCCATTCCATCTGACGCAGAAAGCCAGCCATAACTGGCCCCAAAAAGCCACCAATATTTACCGTCTGGTAAAATATACCCCACGCCATAGAGCTGTTCTCGGGCTTGGTCGTCTTAGCCAAAGTGCCTTGAATACCAGGCTTAAATATGGCTGTACCAGTAGCTAAGCATATTGCTCCCGCTAGGAAACCATAGAAAGTTGGGAAGAAAGCCATTATCAAATAGGCACAGATCTTGACGACCGTCGAGACACCGATCATCAGCTTATAACCGTAACGATCCGCTAAACCACCTACGAAGATAGGAACAAACCCCTGGAACCCCGACCAGAGCATCAAAATAATACCAAAAGATGCGGCCGTTATACCTAAACCACCCTCAGAAGCAGCCGAAGTGGCATACAGACCAGAGACAGCCCTAACTCCGTAATAAGCCAATCTTTCGACCATCTCCATGGCCCCAACGACCCAGAAGACGTAACCCAGACTGGCAATAGCCGCAAAAAGTCCTAGTTGTTTTATATCTGTAGAATTCTTCTTTTCCGTACCAGTCGCCACGTCATCCAAACCTCAAATTAGAAATTGTTGCTGCGCCCTTTGAAAAGACGGAAAGCACCGCTCTTAGAACCATCATCCTTAACCTTTGGTGCCTCGCCCTTCACCTGTTTAGCTAAAATATCTGACCACTCTTGACGCTCACGCTCGTAAAGCTGTTTTTGTTCAAATAGCATCTGCTTGGTTCGGTCTAATTCTTCGATCAGACGGACGCGTTCACTATTAGCCTCTTCAAGCAGACGATCTCTATCTGGATCGCCGGAAGCCGAAGCCAACTCTAGTTGTGCACGAGTCTCAGTTAATTCTAAGCTGAGAGCATCTATTTGGTCTTGCATGCGCAATTGGAGAGCCTCAATATCACCATTATCTCCAAACTCCCGACTCTCTTCTATCTCAGCTTGCAGAGCATCATTCTTAGCTTGCAAGGTGTTTATGCGACGTAAAAGTCTGTTCTTCTCCGATTCTAAACGAGCAGAAGCCGCCACATTCTCTTTTTCCAGAGCAACTATTCTGGCCTCGCGCTCCTTGAGGGTACTCTTACACTCCTCAAGTTCCTCACTCGCCTGTTCAATAACTTCTGCACTCTTGAGTTGCAAGGCTTCAGCCTCGGCGTGGAACTTCTCCATCTCTGCCAGACTTTCTTCCAGTTGGCCCTGAACAGAATCGCGCTCACCTTCTAAATCATCTATACGCCCTCTAGCTTCTTCCAATTGCGCAACTATATTTTCATTTTCGATGCGCAAAGATTCGGCAAGATCTTCTACATCTTTAATTTTGTCAACTTCAGAAGCTATACTCTCAAGTTCCAAAACTTGAGCTTGGACCGCCTTAACGTTGGTTTCAGCCTGCAAAAGCTCATTGCGAACTTTCTTTAACTCTTTTTTATCCTGTTCACTCTCATTTTGTAAACTGTCTAATTGCTCATGTAAAATATTATTCTCGTTGATCAATTCTTCTAAAGAAGCTCTTGCCTCACTGAGTTCCGCATCTATGGCCTCTGAATTAGAATTACCCTCTTCGATTAAAACTTTTTGAGCTTTTAATTTCTTTTCATAAGCATCACAATTATTTTGTAATTGATCGCGCTCCCTAGAGAGAACATCTACATATTCTACAATTTTTTCTACAAAATCTTCATCACTGAGATTTTCCGAATCCACATATTCGCGTAAAGCATCCAAACGATTTAAAACGGAACTATCACTATTGACAGAACTGTTTTCTGCATGTTCAGCTACATAACGCTCATGTTCAGAACAAATGTCACTATATTTTTTTTGTAAGATGTCATAATTCTGCTGTAATTTTTGCAAACTCTCAGTATCACTTCCCTGAGAAGTAACAGCCGAACCTTCAGTACTTATGCTACTTACAACAGCTCTCAAATCGCTAAGACTCTGTTCATTTCGAGATAAATTTTCCAGCAGACTGTCTAGTTTTTCTTCCAAATGAGCTACAACTTTATCTACATTGGCATGGATAGGAAGCGAAGTCGGCTTAGAAGCTTTCTCACTCTTGCTGACAAATTCATTGAATGACTTTAAGAGACGAACTTGGGAGCGCATCAAAGGATCGAGGGCCTTCTCCAACAATCTAGTGAACTCTTCAGTTCTATCCTGAGCGACAACCTCACTTTTTTTAGATATATCTTCAGCGGGAGCTAATGCTCTTTCCATGTTAGCATAGCGCAAGCTGATCTCATAATCATCCAGCTTCTGCTCGTACATAGAATAATAATCGATAGCAATTGAGGACAATTAACTGTCGTTATTCAAAACTAAGCTTTGCTCAACATCCTGGTTGAATTCTTCATCGACAGCTCTATTTTTGTCTACAACCGCTGTAGCTGCCGAAACTGCAGCAGCCAAATTTCTCGCGCCAGCCTTGGCGGCCACAGAAGGAGGAGCGAAAGTCAAATCCTGCTCTGTAAGTTCACTTACACTTCGCTCAGCGACTTCACCATCGCTTTCGGCAACCCCGTATTCATCCATTAAACGTTTTACATCATTGTTGCGCAGGACAACCTCACCCGCCCTCCTAGAGGCAGTCAACTTGCCCGCAGAGATCCATTCACGAATAGTGTCAGCTTCAACACCAATTAGACTCGAAACTTCTTCAACAGAATAAAACTTAGACATTTGGCTCCCGTTCTTCAGTGTTATTTTTTTTCCTACACTTAATAGATTTCACGTCACAATTGCAAATGATTAACATTAAAAAATAATTTTGACTTTTGGAAAAACAGACCTCTTTAATTCGTAATTCACAGTGCGCAATTGACAATTGTGAATTAATTACTTCTTTTCAAAATAATTGCACACTCCAAACTCCACACTCCAAACTCCACACTACTCATAGACGAAGTTTGACCTCTTGCGTAAAAAGGAAGAAATTCAACAAAATAAAAACAGCGTGCGATATTGATCGAAAGAAGTAAGTAAAATGAAAAAGTCTCTAATAACCTTAGCCATCACCTCTTTAATCTTGTCTGCTGTAAGTTGCGCTCCCAAGGAAGAACCTAACCTAACTCCGCCAACTGAAAGTTACTTTAAATTGACAGAACAAATTCCCCAACGTTACGATAAGACTAGAGGTTTAGCTCTCTATGGCGATTATATAATTAAAGTACATGAGCTTATGCCTAAACCCAGTGAAAATAAGGACGAAAAAGATTCACAACAAGATACTCTAAAATTCTTCCTTATGCTCAATCAAAAATTACCCAACGAAGCAATTTTAATAAAAGCCCCCCAAGCACTTCCCGAACGGGTTGTAAAAGAGATGAGAAGTGCCTCAATTGTTGTCAATGGCCCCACAAAGTATATCAATTGCCCTGACTTAGACAAATACGTAAAAGATAATTTAGGAGCCGACCTAGCTAAAAATTCCTCAGGTGCATTAGCCTACATCGAAGCCGAAGAGCCTTTTGATTTAAATTTGCCTGAAGAAGAGTCCCAAGATTTGCCAGAATCAACCCAAGAGCCAACTGCCGATGAATCGCAGGAGGAGAAGTAAGATGGCCCCTTCTAAAATTAACGAGAACAAAATCTGTTTAAATGTCCTCAATACCGAAGATTTAACCGCTCCTTTCGCTCCCTGGAAGCGCGAAGATCGCGGCCAACAGGTCTACATCAAACTCACCAAAGAGGGAGAGAGCGTTTTGCTCTTTGTAGGTGAGAATTGCGTTTTAGACGCTTCTATGCAACAGACTTTAATGCGTCTCACCAATGACGGTTGGACAATTGCTGGTGAATTGACCCTATCCTTCGATGGTTTTCAAGAGCCTGGGATAGATCCTTACGTCTATCAAGATCCCATAACTTTAGAACTAGGTTGTGGCCTTTTGCCGCTGGTCGATCCTCAGTACAATGCTCCCCTAACTTTGGCTATGCCAAAATTGCGCGATGAGATAGCTAAAGAGTCTGGTTTAGTCCCCGCAGGCGTACACATTAAGGATAATTTAAATCTCGAACGTTCCCAATATCTAATTTACTTGCATAATTCCCCAGTAGCTTCTGGTGAAATATTTTTAGATCGCTTTTTAGCTATAGGATCATTCGAACAACTCTCCGACTTAGAAGGTTGGGCTACAGTAGAGCCTACTTATCGAGTAAAAGCCAAGTGGATCGAAGAAAAGAATCGCGAGAAAGCCGAGAGTATGGGTTGTATGTTGGCTGGTCCCTTGCAAGTACTTTTAACCCACATAAAGAGCGTTATGCTGCAAGCCGCTCCTGAGCTTTTGGGTTTACAAGATACTTTCAATTTGATCTCCAGACTCCAAGTTACCCATCCTGTGGTGGTGGAAGATTTTCTCAACAATAGAAAAAATCTGCGTTGCTTGCGTAAAATACTGCAAAATCTCTTGCGCGAAGAGGTAGCTCTAAATAATTTAGTTACCATTTTGGAGACTATCGGCGACAATTTAGAGAACATTGATAATATCGACAAGATCACTGAAGAGTGCCGCCTGTCTCTAGCTAGACAGATATGCAGTAAGAAGCTCAATGCTAACGGTGAACTTTTAGCCATTATTACAGGAACAAAATTGGAAAAAGCTTTAAGAGAATTGCAAGAGCTCTCCGATCCTGAAAAAGACCCCGAAGGCAAATTTGAAGAGTTAGCCGACAAGGTAGTCAATCAATTGCGCCAGGCCCTGCATGATGCTAACAATCCACCCGCCATCATTACAATCGACAAATTGCGCCGCTTTTTGACGAAGCTCATACATCAGGCTATTCCTGGTGTCAGTGTACTTTCCAATAACGAAGTCGCCCTAAGTCGCGTAAAATTGATCGTCAACGGTACCGCAGAATTGAAGGATGAAAAAAAAGCTGAGACTCCCCCAGCGGAAGAGACCAGTAACAAAGAATCTAAGGAATCGAAAAAGAGTGAAGGCTTGTTAGGGTTATTCAAAAAGTGAAAAATGCCATTTACATAATTTCAGCCCTGTTGTTATCTATAGCCCACAGCTATTTACAACAAGGTGCGTTGGCTGGTTCCTCCCCGAGCATAGATGGCTGGTTCCTCTGCATCTACCCATTGATATTCGTACTTGTCGGTCTAGGGGTGGATAGGTTCAATTACAATAGTCTCTTTTCTATTGCTGGCGGTTTTATAATCCTCTCATCTATAGCTTTTGACGACAGTCCACAGGTATTTTACTATACAAATCTGCTAGGATTGAGTTTAATTGTCGTAAGTTCGGCTGTTGAGGTGAGGAGCAATTCTCCGCAAAAGTGTCTGCCCTTAGCCTTCTATCTGGCCGCCCTCGTCCTAGGCCAATCTTGGGGACGAGGCCTTTACAATCAAGGGCTCCCCTCCCTTTGGCCGCTTCTATTTTTGATTGTGGCCATTTTAGGCTTGTCTGTCTACCAATACAGACAAGAGGGAACTTTCCGCTCTAAGAGTACAGAAGCAGTTCCTCTCGCTTTAAATGCAAAAAAGATCTGCGTTCTGTCCTTAATTTTGATGGCAGTCTGGCTGCAGGCCTTCCTAGTGGGCTATCCCTATGAGGAGATAAATATTTTCAGTCTCATATTCGGCGATCTCGCTTTTGCAGTGGGAATAATTGCTGGCGGTTGGCTAGCTGACAAGGTCGGCATTATGAAGCCAGTATTGTTGTCTCTTTTATTGCTACTAGTGATCTCCAGTTGGTCCAGCCTCTTCTTACTGGCTAAATTTTTAACAGGCCTCTACGTACCGATAACTTTGCATATATTCTTCAAAATTCTGTATAATCGATACGGATTAGCTTTCGCACTCTTCTATCTGCTCTTGACTTTGGGACAAATTTTCTGTCCAGAACTAAAAGGGAATATATTGCTATTTAATGTTCGCTGGTATGTCCTGGTAGCTCTTGCTTCGTCATACGGAGCTTTGTACATATCCTACGATATAATCAACCCTATTGATCAGACCTCACCTAGAGCGACACAAAAAGAGATAATCAATGAACACAAGATCTGTTGAAGGAAATTAATTTTTAAATTCAAATGTTCTTCGCACAAAAGTAATGATAAGTATCATCGGTTCCATTTTATTAGAGAGGAATTTATTTATGAAGAGAGAGAGAGA
>JAFSXH010000012.1 GCA_017444165.1 bacterium
CACCACGCTCTTCCGATCTTGTAAACTTTGTATGTTGTGCCTAAAGTTGTGTCCTTTTGGGTTCTCCTCCCGCTCTTTAACAATTAGTAATGCTTAATTATTTGGGAAAGAAATAAGTGATTAATTCCGATTACGCATTACGAATTAAAAATGTCGGTTCACTGCAAAAGACCAAACTTCGTATATGACTGTGCGTTGTAAGCCTGATATGTTGCGTTTGTGTTTGGCAGTTATGACATTTTTGTTGAGCCTCCGCTCTTCGCTTCGCTACGAGATGTCGGCTCCCCAAAAAGTCACAACTGCTTCTCAACATCAATGTTTCCAAAGTTTGGGCCAGGTCTTCATTTTTTGTTGTATTTCGTTTGGTTGGTTTCTGGAGCGTCAGCTTTTTTCGTCGGGGTCGCTCGCTTTGCTCGCAGGGGATAGAACGAAAAAACTGACTGTCTCCTCTACGCCAGTTCGTAATGTTTAGGCTGAAGTTTGTTTAGGCTGTAAGTTTCATGTTGTAAGCCTGATGCGTTGTGTTTGAATTGCATTATACTTTGCAATTTTGACTTGCTTAATTTTATCTTTGCTCCTAAATTATTATCTGTAAAAGATAGTTGAGGAGTTGAGTGTATGTGTCTAGATAAAAATGAAGTTGAAGAAACATCTGAAGAAGTTAAGGCTGAGGAAAGTGTGGAGGATATATTAGCTTCTAAAGATGCGGAGATTGCCAGACTCAACGAACAGTTGAAGCGTGTTACTGCCGATACGGAAAATTATCGTAAGCGCATAGATGCTAGTGTAGAGCGTCGTTTGGAGGGGGCGAGGGAGGAGATTTTTCGTCAGTTATTGACGATAATCGATCACTTGGAAATGGCTGTCGAAGCTACACAAAAAGGCGGCACTTTGGAGTCTTTGCAAAAAGGCGTAGAGTTGGTTCTTAAGGATGCCATCAAGTTTATGGAAGGGTATAAAGTTTTACCTATTGAGTCGATGGGCCAGCCCTTTGATCCTAGTTGCCACGAGGCTGTTATGGTCGAAGAGAGAGATGATCTTCCTGATGAGACAGTCTCTATGGAGCTAAAGAAGGGCTACACTATCGAAGGGCGTGTTTTGCGTCCCAGTATGGTGCGTGTGGCTAGGAACGCTCAATAGTTTTCTTTAGATATACGAGATTTATGGGGGATAGAAAGGGTAGGTCTCTTATGGAATATAAGGATTATTACAAAGTTCTGGGGGTTGATCGCAATGCTTCTGAGAAAGATATAAAGTCGGCTTACCGCAAGTTGACTAAGAAGTATCATCCCGATTTAAATAACGGTGATAAAGAGGCAGAGATAAAATACAGGGATGTCAATGAGGCTTATGAGGTTTTGGGTGATCCTGATAAGCGTTCTAAGTATGACCAATTTGGAGAGCAGTGGAAATATTATCAAAAAGGTCAAACGCCTCCAGGTGGGGGAGGATTTAGCGGAGGTTTCGACTTTAGCGACATCTTCTCTCAATTTTCTCAAGGTGGCAATGGTGGTATCCATTTCTCCACTTCTGGCGGTTCGGGACACTCCAGTTTCTTTGAAACGTTATTTGGCAATATGGGCAATATGGGTGGCTCGTCGAGAAGATCTAGTCGTGGTTTTAGTTCTTTTGGTTCACCATTTGATTTTTCTGGCAGTGAAGGTGGTTTTACTCAAGAAGAAGAGCCTAAAATGGCCGATTTGAGCGTCAGTTTAGCTGAGGCTTACAGCGGAACATCGAAGACCGTTTCTATTTCTCAGGCTTCTCAAGTTCACAAGATAGATGTTAAGATTCCCGCTGGAGCTCGTAAAGTCAAAGTTAGAGCCAATGGTCGCGAACTCAGTCGTGATATAACCTTCAAGATCAATATTGCGCCAGACTCTGTCTACAAGATCGAAAATAACTACGACTTGCGGTGTAATTTATACGTTCCTTTTAAGGTCTTTTACACTGGTGGCAGTGCTGATCTTAAGTTACCCAACGGTAAGAGTGTGAGTATAAAGATCGAGAAAGGCGCAGAAAATGGCAAAGTTATGCGTCTGAAAGGTTTAGGATTGCCGCGAGCTAAAGGGGAGGCGGGTAATATATTTGTGACTCTGTTGGCTGTTTTGCCCAAACTTACAGAAGAACAGATAAATGCTTTGTAAGTTTATGTTGTAAGACTTATATGTTGTGTTTGTGTCGGGCAGTTTCAATTAGCAATTAGTAATGTGCAATTAGTAATGTGCAATTATTTTGAAAAGAAGTAATTAATTCATTGCTAATTTTCAATTTCTAATTGCTAATTAAAAAAGTTGGCTCACCAAAAAGTCGAAACTGCTTTTTAATTTCAATGTTTCTGCAGTCTGGATCAGATCTTCATTCTTGTTGTATTTCGTGTGGGTGGTTTCTGGAGCGTCAGCTTTTTTCGTTGTTGCTCGTTTCACTCGCAGGGGCTGGAACGAAAAAACTGACTGTCTCCTCTACGACAGTTTCCGCAGTTCTGATTTAAGTTTATTCTGGCTATAGTTTGTTTTTTACATTTTTAGAGGTTTTAATCTTATATATAAGAATGGCATAGCTTCCTTGCTCGGATTTTAAATGTATCTGGGTGGGAGTGTTCTTGTTATGATAGAGTTTTTTGAGTACATAGGCCGGGTCGTATTTTCGCTTCTCGATTATTTGGGAGCTTTGTTCGCGCTCTTCTTGGAGACTTGTTCTTGGGTTTTGCGCGGGGCTGTGCGTTGGGGGTTGACTGTACAGCAGATGGCTTTTTTGGGAGTGGATTCTCTGCTTATTGTTGTGTTGACTACTACGGCTGCGGGTATGGTTATCGCTTTGCAATTGGCTCATATTGCTGTTCAATATGGTGTAGTTAGTGTTGTGGGCGGTGGTGTGGCTATCTCTATGGCTCGTGAGTTGGGGCCTATGTTGACGGCGGTTGTCGTTGCGGGGCGTGGTGGTTCGGCTATTGCGGCAGAGATCGGCACTATGAAGGTCAGTGAGCAGATCTCGGCCTTGAAGTGTATGGCGGTCAATCCGGTTAAGTACCTGGTCGTTCCTCGCGTGTTGGCTTTAGTTTTGATGATGCCCATCTTGACGCTGTTCTCCATGATATTTGGTACTATTGGAGGGGCCATACTTGCTTATCAGTCGGCAGATATTCCCTACGAAGTTTTCTGGAATTCTATAGTCAGTTTGACCGCTCTCTCTGATGTCAGTTATGGTTTATTAAAGGGAGTTGTCTTTGGTTTAGAGGTCTCTCTGGTAGCTTGCTATCAGGGATTGAATACCGGTCGTGGAGCTGCTGGAGTAGGTAATTCCACTACTTCTAGTGTTGTGGCAGCAACGATAATTATCTTTATCTCTAATTATCTCATGTCTTTGTGGTTATTCCCCGTCAATTGAGGAAATTTATGTCTGTTAGCGTTGATAAAACTGGAGAGAATAGTCAAGAGCGTATGGAACAGAGTATTTTGGGGCCGAGGCGTGCTATGTCCGATCCTGCTATCTCTGTGCGCAATGTCTGTGTCTCTTTTAGTGGCAGATCCATCTTGCGCAATGTGAGTTTCGATATTCCTAAAGGTAACACGCTAGCTATAGTAGGTCTATCTGGTGTGGGTAAGAGTACTACTTTGCGCTGTTTGGTCGGTTTGCAAAGACCAGATAAGGGCGAGATCTACATAGACGGGCAGAACATTCTGGAAATGGATGAGAAGAGATTTGATGAGCTACGCAAACGCATAGGTATGGTTTTCCAAATGCCCGCTCTCTTCGATTCTTTGACTATTGGTGAAAATGTGGCTTTCGGTTTGAGAGAACATACCCGTTTGCCAGAGCAAGAGATCCAACGTATTGTGGCAGAGAAACTAGCTATAGTCGATCTTCAGGGTATGGCTCACCTTTATCCAAATCAGCTCTCTGGAGGTATGCAAAAGAGGGCTAGTTTGGCACGCACGATTGCCACGGATCCTGATGTTATTCTTTACGATGAACCGACTACAGGATTAGATCCTATTTTATCAATGGTTATTAATGAGTTGATCTGCGATTTGCAACGTCGTTTGCAGGCTACTTCGGTGGTGATCACTCACGATATTCGCGGGGCCTTATTGGTCGGCCACAAGATAGCTATGTTGCACCAGGGAGAATTTGTATGGATGGGAACTCCAGAGGAGTTTCGCACTACGGACGATCCCTTTATTACTCAGTTTAGAGAGGGAAACGTTCAAGGTCCTATCAGAGTGCAATGATTATGAATAATTTTTATTTAGTGGAGGATAAAGATGGAGCTTAGTGCTGCTACCAGAGTGGGTATGCTTACTGTGGTGGCCTTTATCCTATTGGGATTAGTCTTTCTCGAGATAGGTAAGGTCGGGCCAGAGGCAGGTACTACGTATCATATCATCTTTGATGATGTACAGGGTATTCAAGTGCGTTCGGCTGTGCGTCTTTCAGGTGTCAGGATCGGTTATGTTTCTGATATTCAACTCAATTCTCAGAATAAGGTTGATATGTCTATTCAAGTTACTCGTCCCAATGTAAAACTTTACAGTTCTGATTATTTTGTTTATACGATTGCTTCAAGTATCTTGGGCGATAAGTGGTTAGATATTAAACCTGGTGTTGTTCCAGAAGGTATTGATCCTATTTCACCAGATGAGATGCTCATGGGCACTACTCCTATATCTTTGGAAGAGTTGGCCAAAGAGGGGAGTGACATTATGAACGAGTTACGCTCTTCCATATCAGCCTTGAATGAGATTATAGGAGATGACACTTTTAAGCGCGACATTAAGGATACTGTTGGTAATGTCAAAGAGATCTCCGATAACTTGAAGGGGGCTAGTAGCGATGCTCGTCTCTTGATGGAAGAAGTTCGTCAGCGTGTGAACAAGATTGCTAGTACGATGGAACAAGTGGCTGATAATACTTCGGCAACAGTAGCTCAATTGCGTTCTGATGCCAAAGAGATCGGTTCCCATCTCAGAAGCACAACTTCCACAGTCAACGGTTTAGTTCAAGGTAATGCAAGTAATATTAACGAGATAGTCAGTAACTTGCGCGCTATGTCGGAGAGCTTAAAAAATACCGCTTCAGTAGTGGAGAATTTGTCTAACGATCCTGCTATGCGTGAGGATGTTTTGGCGATTGTTTCTAACATTCGCAGAGTCAGTGAAGAGGTTGCGGGCATCGCTGGAGATGTGCGCAATATCACTAAAGATCCAGAGGTACAGGATGATATTAAGGCCACAGTTCACAATGTGCGTGAGGCTTCTGGATCTGCTAACAGGATCGTCAATAGATTTGAAAAGACTGTTGAAAAAATTCCTGGAGGTGGCGGACTTCGCTCTCTCGTCGAGGGAGATGTCTCTGAGGAATGGAAGATGAAAGATGGTAAGTTGTCGACCAATGCCAGCGTCACACTCTTCCCCAACGGTGGACCAGTTACTTTGAAATTAGGTCTCGACTCTATAGGTAATGAGAATTTACTCAACTTGCAAGCGGGTAAGACGTGGGATAAGTTCAGAGTGCGCGGCGGTATCGTCCGTTCTAAGGTCGGTGTGGGTGCTGATGCCTGGATGTTCGATAAGCGTTTGGAAACTAGTGTGGACATTTACGATCCACGGGATATAAAAGTTGATGTTTTAGGTAAGGTTATTTTACCCCATGATTGGTACGTTTACGGAGGTGTGCGCGATCTTACCGATAAACATCACAGTTCTGCAGTTGTTGGTGCAGGCAAGCGTTTTTAGTTAATTTTAAGGAAGTTTACAATTTTTGCTTTCATAATTTACTAAGCTCGATTAATATTCCGAGGTCATCGGGGGAGATAGGGTCGGTATAAAACATGCAGGGAATGAATAGTAGCTTCACTTTGGAGCCAGGAACTTTACTAGACGGTCGTTTCTATGTCGTTAAGCCTATAAAGGCTGGTGGCATGGGAGCTGTCTATGAGGTTAGGGATCGCATGGTCGATGATCGTCTCTGTGCTCTCAAACAGATGTTGGATACTTCCTCTAGACAAGAAGAACGCCAGATAGCTATAGATCGCTTCCTTTCCGAAGTGCAGGTTATGCAGACTCTCAATCATCCTGGCATTCCCAAAATTTACAGCTCTTTCGTCTGTGATAATTCTTTCTTTTTTGCTATGGAATTTATCCAAGGGCGTGATTTAGCTAGTATTTTAACTGAAGATGGACATCCTGGACTCTCTCCTAGTTCAGTCGTCGGTTGGGCTTTGCAGGCTCTGGATGCTTTGAAGTATTTGCACAGTCGAAATCCTGCCATTACCCATCGCGATATTAAACCTTCTAACTTGCTTTTGCGTCAAGATGGTCGTCTCGAACTTATTGATTTTGGTATTTCTAGAGTAACTAATCCCGCTGAAGGCTTCTGGATCGGCACTCCTGGTTACGCTCCTGCGGAACAGCAACAAGGCGAGCCTGAGCCTAGCAGTGATCTCTACGCTTTGGGAGCCTCAATGCACGAGCTCTTGACGGGACGCAAGCCTAAGGATTGGGATTTTCCTCCCTTTGAAGATTTTGGTGTGAAGGTTCCTAAAGATCTCCAAGATGTGATCTTTTACGCTTTAGGTACGTGGCCAGAAGAGCGTTACGCTACAGCGGAAGATATGGCTAATGCTCTCAAGTCGCTGTCGAGCGTATCTTATCACCTGCCTCAGTTAAATAGTTCTGATCGTTTTGAGGAAGATGTCCTCAAGATGCGCGATAAACTTTATCCGCTCTTAAACGATATTATCAAGCGTTACTCTAATGAGTGTCATACCCCTTATTTGCCTCAAAATTTTGATTTCTTTGAATTTACTTTGGCTTATACTACTCCCTTTACTCTCAGAGTTGTCAAACAGGTTAAAGATAATGTCGTGAGATTTTATGAAAAGCAAGGTATGTTAGAGCCTAATCTTATTGAGAGTGTCAATCCTGCACAGCCTGGTTGGGAAGCGAAGATTGAAGCTCTAGTCAAACGGTTTATAGCCGATTATGAGGAATCTAAAGGCGGAGGTTGGGGACTAACTTTGATGTAGTTAGTTTTTAGGAAAAATTAACAGATGTCGATAAGGGCTCAAGCGGCGGGATTTATTCTCGGTGTAATCTTTACTTTAATTCTAGTGCCTCTGGTTAAGCGTTTAGCTACTTTTTGTGGTGCTCTGGATAAGCCTAATGCTCGCAAGGTACACCATGTTCCTATTCCCCTTTGGGGAGGTTTAGGAATATTTTTCGGTTACTTGCTCTCTCTGCTTTCAGTTATCACTCTGTCCGTATCTTTTCGAACGGCTTTAACTGAAGTTACAGCTTCCCAGCTCATAGGAATGACTATCGGAGGAGTGGCCATAGTTATCGTTGGCATGATCGATGATCGCTTCGGTATGCCTGCCAAAGTTAAACTAGCTTTGCAATTAATCATCGGTATGGTGATGATCTACTATGGTATAAAGATTGACTATATTAGCATTCCCTTTTATGGAGTTGTATTTTTGTCAACTTGGCAGAGTGTGGCCTTGAGCTTATTTTGGATCGCTGGTATAACTAACGCTTTAAATCTGCTCGATGGTTTGGACGGTCTTTTAGCTGGGGTATCACTTACAGTAGCTAGTGTATTTTTTGTGATTGCACTCTTAAAAGGGCAATTTGTGATATCTTTAGTGATGGCTTGTTTGGCTGGATGTTCTCTGGGCTTTTTACGTTATAATTTCAATCCTGCTCAAATATTTATGGGTGATACGGGTAGTCTCTTTTTCGGTTTGATGTTTGCTGGCTGGTCCATAGTGGGTCTATTGAAGAGTACAGCTACTTTTGCCTTTTTGTTACCTATATTTTTGATGGCTGTACCGATCTTCGATACAGCTTTTGCTATCGTGCGTCGTTTATGGAGTCACAAGCCGATCTTTCAGGCGGATAAGGGCCATTTGCATCACAGGCTGTTAGCCTTGGGGTTGAGCCAGCGTCAAGTAGTTTTGGTGATCTATTTTATAAATACGCTCTTTGGTCTCTGTGGGTTAGCCCTCTTTTATTGGACTGGAGTAAGTAAGTGAGTTAATGGGTGGTAGAATAATGCAAAAAGTTATTAAGGTTATGGTGATCTTCGGCACTCGCCCTGAGGCTATCAAGATGGCTCCAGTGATTTTGACCTTGAAAGAAGATCCCCATTTTGAAGTTGTAACTGTAGCTACAGGCCAACATCGTCAGATCCTCGATCAAGTCTTAGAATTATTTCACATAGTTCCTGATATTGATCTCAATGTTATGCAAGCCAATCAAACTTTGACAGATATAACGGTGCGTGTTTTACGAGGTTTGGAATCTGTCTTAGAATCTCATCGTCCTGATATACTCTTAGTGCAAGGTGATACGACTACGGCTTTTGTAGCTGGTTTGGCTGCTTTTTACAAAAAAATTGCCGTGGGTCACGTTGAGGCTGGTCTGCGTACGACCGACATTTACGATCCTTTCCCTGAAGAGATGAATCGCCGCCTTCTTTCTCGTGTGGCACAGATGCACTTTGCTCCTACCCGCTGGGCTTATGATAATTTGAAGCGTGAAGGATTAGTTACTGAGGATACTTACATTACTGGCAATACAGTTACTGATGCTCTTCGTCTGATCTTAAAAGATTTGCCTGAAACTTTAGGTACTTTTAAAAATTTGCAAGGTAAAGAAGTTGACTTAAGTTTTGTCAACAAGAGGATTATTTTAGTCGAAACTCATCGGCGTGAAAATTTAGGTAAGCCGATGGATTCTATCTGTAAAGCTCTGCGTAGGTTAGTGGCAGATTTTGAAGATGTTGAGTTAGTATTTAGTGTCCATCCTAATCCTAAAGTACGTGAGGTTGTCTGTGCTAATTTGGATAATTTGGCACGTGTTCATCTTTTGGAACCTATGCCTTATACCGATCTTTTGCGCCTTATGAAGGCCTCTTATTTGATCATGACCGACTCTGGAGGGATTCAAGAGGAAGCTCCATCTTTGAGTGTTCCCGTGATCGTTTTGCGTAAAAATACGGAGCGTCCTGAAGGTATTGAGTCGGGAAATGCTGTGCTGGCTGGTTGTGAAGAAGATAAGGTTTACTCTTTGGCTAGTGAGTTATTGACGTACAAAGAAAAGTATGAAGATATGGCTAAGATCGCTAATCCTTATGGAGATGGATGGTCTTCTCAGCGCATTGCCAAAGCTATTTTGCACAAATTTTACCCACAGACACATCCCATTCCTGAGAGCTTTTGTTAGGAATAATAAATTATGCTTAAAGAGGAACTTTCAGAAGAATTAGGAGACGAACTTTCTGAGGAAGAGTTAAAGGCTATCTTTTCTGGTCCCCTTTTAGATGTCAATGATGACGATACTGAACCGCCTAAGGTTTTGAATCGAAAGTCTCCCTTAAACAGGTTGGTTCCTCTGTCGTCTGTAGCCATCAGTATTGCCGATAGAAAGCGTCTTGGTGTGGACGATGCAGAGATCGTCGATACTGCCAAAGAAGAAAATATACAGAGATCTGACGATGTTGAGGTTGAAGACAACAGGGAAGAGGATGAAGATTCACCCGAAGCTCTGCAGAGGCGCATTGAGAGATTTAAGAGCAAAAGCGCGCAGAGGAGAGGTGGCAATCGCTCCTTACAGGCAGTTGGTTTAGTGTTTTCTTTCGGTTTTACGATTGCGGCAGTTATCCTGGCTTTTTGGTGGTTGGCGGGCCAGTTGGTAAATTATACGGGTTGGACTTGGATAGAAGGACCAATTTTGATTATTGGGGTTGTAGCAGGTTTCTTCTCAGGTGGTTATATGTTAGCTCCCTATATGCGCGAGAGGAGCAAAGCTGAAAATCGGTGATCGAAGATACTCTCATATTTTCCTTTATAACTGGTTTTTTTTTAGAAGTTATAGGGTGGTTCTTGTGGTTTTGGCCTGCTAACAATCTTTGTAAGCAAATACATATTAAAAAAGAGGATTCAAGGAAAAACGGAATAAAAGGAGACAAGGTTTTGATGCTCCTCTGGCCCGTGCGTTTCGGAC
>JAFSXH010000096.1 GCA_017444165.1 bacterium
AAGATTTTAATAATGATTTGAATTGGGATAGTGATTCTAATTACTCTTTGGATTGGCAGTTTGTTCAAGAACCAGAGGATTTTAATTTTGAGTTTTTGATAGAACCTTTAGATATTGATGTAGACAGTATTTTGGTAGACTATGATTACAACGGTTCTCTTCCTGAGGGAATATATGATGGATTCGTACCTGGAGGCGATTTAGAGAATTTTGACACTGTCCATCTAAATTCAGAGATCATTGTTGGTGATCCTGTTGAGTCTATGGAACACTGGGAGTTCCAGGGAAATACTAATCGCTGTGCTCTCTATTCGCAAAAGTTTGTTTTAGAAGAACTTACTGGTCGAGAGTATTCTATCGAAGATATTGCTTCCTTGGCTAGAGAAAAAGGGTGGTTTACGGAAGATAACGGCACACCTCTTCTCAATATGGATAAAATTTTAAAATACAATAATATCGAAACGGAATTGACCTTTCATAATGATCTAAAGGATATAGAAAAACATTTGAATAGCGGTCACAAACTCATCTGTACTGTAGATTCTGATGAGATCTGGTTTGGCAAAGATAATAACGATCTATTTTCACCCAATTCTTCTACTGATCATGCGGTACAAATAATAGGCATAGATTACAGTTCTCCCGTTGAGCCTATGGTTATTCTTAATGATTCTGGTACTCCTGATGGTAAGGGTGAGATGGTTCCCTGGAGTGTTTTTTCTGATGCTTGGGATGATGGAGATCGCGATTTGATCGTGGCTAAAATTTAAAGGAAAGTTTTAAAGATATATTGAGGTGACAAAATGGCTACAGCGAGAGAAATTTTGCAAAATTTACCTAAGAGCAATTTTTATAAAGAATCTTTAGTGCCTATGGGATATACGGCTGGATTGCCTATATTGCACGTCGTAGGGCAACGCACTGCTTTAATTTTACCTTATCTGCGTTACAAGATTACAGGTCGCGTGGACAAGACGTTAGTCTTTCCTCCTCGTTATATTTTCACTGTGGAGATACCTTCAGGTATAGTTGTGGCCTTTGAAGATCTGTGTTGGCAAAAGAGATTTGCTAAAGTTAATTTTAGTAAGCCTGTAGGTATTTTTCGCCATGAAGCTATACGTGATATGGATAAAGGAGAATATAAGCAGAAACGTTTAGAATTACTCGATTTAGCTGATAGTTTATTGGCTTCAGCTCGTTGTGGAGAGAGACCTTTGGCACGAGAAGAAGAGAACTTTCGCAAGATTTATAATATTCTTTTGGAACCTTCTTTAGAGAAATTTTACAGAGTTATAGCTCCAGATTTTTTCCGAAATTATTTGGACTAGGAGAGGATAGGAGGCCGTTTTCAGCGTAGCAAGTGCCTTAACTTGCGGGAGAGGCGGTCTTTTAGTTTTGAAACTTTCAGATCACATTTTAAATCGTCAACCTTCAGCTATACGTAAAGCTAGTATTTTATTTACTCAGCGTGAAGACGGCTGTAAGGCTTTGAATGTAGCCATAGGTAACGTATCCTTGCCTATGCATCCAGCCATGATAGAGCGTATGCACAATCTTAGCAGTACTGATAGTCCCTTTGCTAAGGGTGTGGTGCGTTACAGTCGTACTAT
>JAFSXH010000097.1 GCA_017444165.1 bacterium
GCGGAAGCTGAGTTTGTTTTGCGCAACGGTATAAGGATCAAGCAAGATCTGACTGGTTCGAGCCGCCTCGTTTGGAAGTCTTCCAATAGATCTGTACTGATCTCCCAAGGCAATGGAACTTTTAGGGCTGTCTCTCCTGGCTCTGTAAAGATTTTAGCCTGCCTAGGAAACAAAGAATCAGAAATAGATGTAATAGTCAACCCTGTAACTGTCAAAACAACCAATACAGAAACTGTTCCAAGCGGCGATACAGGCAACAACATATCGGACTTAGATCCCACTTTGAATACCGATCCCACTCCTGTTGTATCACAATCTTCGCTTTGCAATTTAAAGATAGATCTTCAGGATAACGTCCCAGAAGAATTGAATTGCGAGATCCGCACTTATGACGAAAATAACCAGTTGAGATTTATCGAGAAGGATGTTACAGATCTCTCCTCCCTCGAGATTGATCGAAATTCAGCAGTGATAGCTGGCGTTTACACCAAAGCCAATGGTGAATTATATGGTTACTTTGAAGAAAAATTGAAAGATCTCGGCGATTCTTGCCAGATAACTCCTAAGATAATTAGCGGACTAGATCTAACTGCCAGATCAGAATTAGTAGTCAGCAGTCGAGACGTAGTTTGCAATCTGAATGAAACAGATCCAGTTTACAGCGAAGAGAGTCAAGATATTAACGGCAAGGTCACTCGCTCGGTCAAGGTATACTGTGAAACTAGCGTCATAACCGACATAATTAAAGGCGTGTGGTCGTACCAGACCCCCGCTTCCTTCTTGCAAGAGCTCTGTACTTTCGATGCAGATGGCACAGAAATAGGCCGCGGAGTGTTCAGATTCTTCGATGTCGGAGAGCATACGATCACTGTCTCTTACAAAGGATTGAGCGCAAACTTTAGGGTCGTGGTGACTGATGGTGCTCCTGTTTCACCCACCCAGTTGAATTTAAACCTCGATAGTATCTTGACTAATGGCCGCTACTGTCAACTTAGGGGTTACAATTCTCAGGGTTTAGTGTGGCAGTCCGAAGGTAACATTACCCGAAGTTCCACGATTACACAGAGCGATGATAACAATATTGACGCAGTAACGAAACTCGTGGGTGTGATCTTTGATTCAAACGGTGAGCCGTGGGGTATGTTTGAAAATAACGTCAGCATCAATAAGAACGATGTCAACAATTACACGCCAACGAGCCTACTGACGGGTGAATCGTTTGCAAAACAAAAGGGTGCGTTTAGCTCCTTTACTATGAGCAAAACGAGCGTAGATCTAACTAACTCCAACAGCAGTTATGTGTACACTTACCCATATTTTAAATACACCATTGGCAATGGATGGCAATTGAGCTACAGTTATAGCCAACTAGCATCTTGGAGCGATTTCTCACTGATAACAGCTCCCACGTTAGAAGTCAGTTCTTCCTGTAAAAGTAACTTAAACGTCTATAAAAAAGATGTCGGGACTCACACCATTCAAGCATCCTATAGAGGAGTAAAATCTTCTGTGTTGAGCTTGGAAGTAATCGACAACTACGTAGCTCCTTATAGTGTGAAGCTAAACTTATCTAATCTGCCCAGTGGAACTAGCAGCATAAAGACTCAGCTTTACAAAGATGGCTCAGCCTTAGGTAGTGAAAATAGCCACACTAGCGGTTCTTCCTTTACGTATAATAACACCTCTAAAGATGCCAATTACATAGTAATTATGGTGAAAAACGCCTCTGGTCGTCTGATCGGTGTAGGTGGCGGAAGCGTCACTTACAACAGTGATAACGGGGCCAATGTCAATGTCAGTATCGCGTCTGGCAGTAGTATGAACAGCTACATCGAGTCTCTCACAGTTTCACCAATTAGGAAGAAACTGGCGGTGAACAGTACCATAAACGGTCAAGCGAACGCAACCTTAACCTTCAATAGCGGCAAGATAAAGAAAAGCATTGATGCTTCCAGTGATGTTAGTTGGTCGAGCTCAGATATGACTCAAGTCAACAGTAGCAACCTTTGGAGGGTAAACAAAGCGGGCAAATCTTCATTGCAGGCCACTTTAGGTACAAAGTCTGGCAATATCGACATTTACGCCTCAGGTACCAGCGGGGACGTAAAGTACGGTTATAGCGAGATGAACGTCAACGGCAAAACGATTGTGGTGGATGTACCAGCTACAGAAACAACTGGAAGTGAACTTATCTTAACCTATAATGGAAATAATAAGCTTAATGGTGTATATCCAGTGTATCACTATCAAAATGGTAGTATTGATGCCGATATCTACGGGAAACCCAATACCTCTAATACCTCTAATAACACATCTTTCAATAAGAGCATTTATGATACTTTTGACAGCTCAGTTTCATTTAATGGCGAATCCAAAAAAATATGTGGTTTATCTTTAGAGGGTACTCACAAACCTTTTGTATTAAAATCGTCTAAAGGATCTAAAATTGAGAACTTAAAAGATCATAAACTCAATTCTATCGATGCCGAGAAAAATACTGAGCTCACTCCTGGACAACAGTACAAAAATTGTAGACCTGGGCAGGTTATTTACAATTTACGAGCGACAAACTATGCCAAAAATAGAGAGACTTACAACTTCGATGCAAAAGTATTAATTGGTGATACTGGCAACGATTCAGGAGTTTCAAATAGGCTAATTATCTTGTCCGCTCTAAAAAATGATGGTACACCAGTAATTACTACTGAGCAAGCCAAGAAAATTGATAGACTGGTTGGTATTTCAAACGATTTTGATCCTGATAAATTGTCTGTCTTAGATCGAGATAGAAGTGTATTCGGATCTGAAGCGGGTTTTGGTAAAAATATTGTAATGAGTGAACAGTGCCAGAGTGAAGGATTATCATCCAACGGTTTCGACGGTACGGATAAATTAATTATTCTGATAGTTGAACCTAGTAAGATGGATTGTGGAGATGGTAAGTACGTAGGCGGATATTACACAACCAGTAATATACGTCCAAGATCTTTCAGTAGTAATTCAAATGAAGGTGAAGTAATTATAATAAACCCCGTAGAGATACTTAACTCAGGAAATTACGGCGACGTAGTCGGTACCATAGCGCATGAGATGCAGCATCTTTTGCAGGCTCACCGATTTATAGTTCAAGATTTCGATTTATTCATGGCTTTATACAACGGCGAGATAGATCAAGACACATTCGACACTTTGTATGATTATAGAAACGATTGTTACGATATGTCTAAAAACTTCAACGAGGGTGGCTCAGCCCTTGCTGAGAGGTTAGTAGGTTGCGGACCAATTAGCAAAAGCGTTGGCGGCTCAAGCTACAGCAACAGCAACTGTTGCTACAAGTCGAGTAAATTTATAGAAAACATTTCCAAGGTAAACTTTAAAGATGGCTTTAACTATTCTGAAAACGTATTAAAAGACATTGGAACTTGGCCAACCTATGGAAAGGTAATGGTTTTCATGAATTACCTGTATGATAAATATGGAGTCGATGTTGTTAAGGAATATTTACGTCTATCGGTTGAAGCTGTCAATCAAGCAGACTTTGGTTACGAGGCGTATACCGTTCTTGATGAATCAGATGAATACTGCGGTGAGTCTCTGTGTTATCCCAATCACGATAAATGTTACGATTTAATGGCTCAGGCTGTTAGCAATATCGCGAAAAAGCAATTAAACTTCGCCCAACTTTACCAGGATTTTGGTCTCTGCCTGCTCTTATCGTCGGTAGATAGTAGTGGCAATAAACTGTATAAAAATGTTCCTTCAACGTATCAATTAGAAACCATAATACCTGGCAGTGAAAATGAAAATTCTATAAGCCCTATCACTCTCAAAAAGATAACAGGTGCTTACAGTGCCAGTAATCTCGTCCCGTGGAGTCTCAACTTCTATGAGATCGATAGCAGTTCAAATAATACCATCTTTGGTTTCTGGACTGGACTTGACAGCATTTTCAACTTCATCTGGTTCAGTAACGACGGTAGCAACTGGCAGTACTCTGGTTTAGAATAAGGAAGGGAGGAAATGTTGATGTCTAAGATTAGAATAATTTTTAGCTTTTCAATTTTACTTCTAATCGCTTCCATACTATCGGCTTGTGCTGATGGCGGTAGTACTGGTTTTGATGAGGGCCTCAAGAACAGTAAAGCGGTTGGTGATCAGCGTTTGTGCGTTACCTTTGCCAATTATGATGGTTTGGTCGATCCAAACCATCTCAAAGCTACTCTTAGTGTTAGTCAACAGGACGTGGCAAAAGCGGCTGTCGAGGGAAGAGTCGAGATTGGCAACCTTAAAATAGCGAGCGATGAAGAACCTGTTCCTGCACCTTCTGATGAGGAAGAATCTGTACAACAAGACGAAGAGGAGCAATCAAAACCTGATTATGAGGAGGAACTCATTCCTGAGGAATCTATGGATCTACAGGCGGAGGAAATTTCTCTCGATCTAAGTCAAAGCTCAGACGACAGCTGCAGTGATGAAGAAGAGTCTGAAGCTGAAACAGATAAGATAGAATCAGAAGATGCCGAAGCTCAGAAACTCGCTGAACAGGAAGCTGAGGCTATTCACGAGGATGAGTACGAAGAAAAAGGAGAGGAAGAGAGCGAATCTGTAGAGGACTCCATTGACTCTGTTGCTGATTCTGCTGCTGAACAAATTTTAGAAATTGGTTTAGTAGCTGGCGATGTAACTAATTCTGAGGCAACTTTGGATGAGGACAAAACTCTGCGCTTCTATTTCGATATAGCCAGTGACTTGTATCCAATAGACGTAGAATCTCTGTCTGTATATGACACCAGCAAAGGTGACGATAAAGTTATACTCTATGTTCCTCTAAATACAGCCGCTCAAAATAGCAGAGCTTCTTTCCAATTGAATTGGGAAGATGAATTGGCAGCCCAGAGTAAACTCCAAACAGAGGTAAAAGAAGAGCCAGCAGACAGTATAGTCAAACAACATAATATTTGATATAATGCAAAAGTTATGAGTTATGATAAAAAATTTAGAGAACGAGCTTTAGCATGTAAAGATAAATACAGCTTTGAGACAGCGGCAGAGATATTTGGCGTATCTAAAACATCTA